>DATLNZ010000008.1 GCA_035536535.1 Actinomycetota bacterium
CGGGGGCCGGCCCCCCACTTCGTCGAGTACGTGAGACGCGAAGCTCTGGGGCTGCAGGAGCTGGGCGGGGACCCAGCAAGCCGCGCCAGGCTCGTCAACGTCACCGGAGGCCTCAAGGTCGAGACGACGCTGGACCGCAAAGCCACGGACGCCGCTACCCAGGCGGCCCAGCGGCACCTGGGCGACCCCGGCGATCCCACCGTTGGCATCGCGTCCGTCCAGCCCGGAGACGGCGCCATCCGCGTGCTGTTTGGCGGACTGGACCCCAACCTGTCCTTTGACGTCGCCAGCCAGGGACGGCGTCCACCCGGGTCATCGTTCAAGCCCTACGTCTACCTCGCTTCGCTGGACAAGGGGATCGACCCCCGCTCGCTGATGGACGCGACCTCGCCCACCACCCTGCGCTGCGCCGGAGAGGATTGGCCGGTCAACAACTACGAGGGCGAGGGCTCGGGACAGGTGACGGTCGACGAAGGGATGACGCGCTCGGTCAACGTCGTGTTCGCGCGGCTGATGCAGGAGGTGGGTCCTCCTTCAGTACGCGACGTGGCCGTGAAGGCGGGATACGCGCGCGAGGAGATCAACCCGCCACGCTGCGCGATGGCGCTCGGCGCCCTTGCGCACGGGGTGACCCCCCTGGAGCACGCGGCCGCATACGCCACGTTCGCCGACCGGGGCAACTTCGCCCCGCCGTACTCGATCACGAAGGTCACGGACCGTGGGGGCCGCGTGCTGTTCCAGCGCAGGGAGCGCAAGACTCGCCGCGCCTACGACGAGAAGAAGGTGGGCGTCCTGAACGGAGCGCTGCAGACGGTCGTCCAGCGAGGCACGGGCAGGGCGGCCGACATCGGACGTCCGGTGGCAGGCAAGACGGGGACCACCGACGACTACGGCAACGCGTGGTTCGCCGGGTACGTCCCGCAGCTGTCGACCGCGGTCTGGGTCGGGTATCCGCAGGGGGACGTCCCTATGACCGACGTCCACGGGATCCGGGTGGCGGGTGGAACGTTCCCGGCCCGGATCTTCAGCGACTTCATGCGCCGAGCCTTGGCGGGGGTCCCGGTCAAGCCGATCTACACCGTGTCGCCGGACGAGCTGGGCCTGAAGATGCTCGGCGCCACACCCACACCGTCGCCCTCACCTACTCCGTCGCCGAGCCCGACCCCCACGCCGCTTCCGAGCCTGGCGCCCCCGACCATCCCCGCACGTACGCTGGCGCCCCCGACCACACCGCGTCCGACGCCCCGTCCCACGGCGTCGCCTTCGCCGACCCCGACTCCGACGCCCACGCCGCGGCCACAGTCGGCCGAACAAAGGGAGCCGGGACCCGGTCCCTAGGCAGGCTCACCCGCGTCCTGGACGACCCGTGATCCTGCGGGGTCAGGCGGGCGACAGTCCGGGCTTGGGCCTGGGACTTTTCGGGGCCAGCCGCCTGGACCGGGACACCGGAGGCTTGGGGAAAGCTTCCTCCTCGATCAGCTGCCCCCGTGCTCCCTGTGCCTTCGGGTGGCCGTCGAAGATGGCCTCCAGTTCATCGACGTCCACCGTCTCCTTTTCCATCAACTTCGCCACGACGCCGTCCAGCACCGCCCTGTGCTTACGGATTAGGCCCTTAGCCTGGTCGTACGCCCGGTCGATGATGGCGCGCGTCTCGGCGTCGATCTCAGCGGCGACGGTGTCGGAGTAGTCGGGATGCGACGAGAAGTCGCGTCCCAGAAAGACATTGTCGTGCTTCTGCCCCAACGCCATCGGGCCCAGAGGCGACATCCCGTACTCGCAGACCATCTGGCGTGCGATCTTCGTACACCGGTCGATATCGTCCTGGGCGCCTGTCGTCACGTCGCCGAACACGACCTCCTCCGCCGCACGTCCGCCGAGCATCACCGCCAGCTCGTCGGTCAGCTCAGCCTTCGTCACGAGGTAGCGGTCCTCGGTGGGAAGCGTCAGCGTGTAGCCCAGAGCCCTGCCACGCGGGACGATCGTGACCTTGTGGACCGGGTGCGCGTGAGGAAGCATGTGGGCCACAAGCGCGTGCCCCGCCTCGTGGTAGGCGATGATCCGCTTTTCCTCGGCCGTGATCAGACGCGACCTGCGCTCCGGCCCCGCCACCACCCGGTCTATGGCGTCTTCGAGCTCCAGAGTGGTGATGTCCTTGCGCTTTCGGCGCGCCGACAGAAGCGCCGCCTCGTTCACGACGTTTGCGAGATCTGCGCCTGTGAACCCGGGAGTGCGGCGGGCGACCACCTCCAGGTCGACGTCCTTGGCGACGGGCTTGTCGCGCGTGTGGACCTTGAGGATCGCCAGCCGGCCGGTGAGGTCCGGACGGTCAACCACGATCTGACGGTCGAAACGGCCCGGACGAAGCAATGCGGGGTCCAGGATGTCCGGGCGGTTGGTGGCGGCGATCAGCACGACCCCCGTCCTCGA
>DATLNZ010000009.1 GCA_035536535.1 Actinomycetota bacterium
GGCGACCTGCCCACGATCGTCCAGCACGTGAAGGCCGCCAACGAGCTGGTCCACATCGCCGGCGGCATCCCCACAGAGTTCATGGACGAGCGGTGACCGTCGAGCCGAAGCTCCTCGAATCGCGCGGGGACGCCGCCGTTGACCCCGTCCGCCTCATCGGACCGGACCCGTCGGAGTCGGCCCAGATGCTGGCGGCGGTCATCACGGCCAACCTCCAGCGGCAGCCGGACCTCCATCAGCGGCTGGACGGGGAGCCGGGGGTCGTGTCCGTGACGGCTTTAGACGCCGGGTCCACCGTCACTTTCGAGCTGCGGGACGGCTGCGTCCGCGTCTACTCCGGGGAACCGACGTGCCCGGCGGACGTCCGGGTGGTGGCCGACTCCGGCACGCTGTCCGGGCTGGCGACGGTGCCGCGAATCGGGCCCCTGCCCAACCCCCTGAAGTCGCGGGGCCGCGAGTTCTGGAGGTCCTACGCCGGGGGCCGGCTGAAGGCGGCGGGCGTCTTCCGTCACCGCCTGCTGCTTCGCCGGTTGGTCGCGCTGCTGTCCACCGGACCCGCCTGAGGCGATGCCGGCCGGTCGTGGCCGGGGGCCGGCCGACGTACCCGCGCTCGTGGAGCGGCTGCGCTCCGGCGACCGCCGCGCGGTCGCGCGCCTGATCTCGCTGGTCGAGGACGGCGCCCGGGAGGCGTCCGAGGTCCTGCGGGCCGTCTACCCGCTCACCGGACACGCCGTCACCATCGGGGCCACGGGCTCGCCGGGTGTAGGCAAGTCCACCCTTGTCGACGCGCTGGTCGGCCGCGTGAGGGCCGAGGGCAGGACGGTGGGCGTGGTGGCCGTGGACCCGACGTCGCCATTCTCGGGGGGCGCGCTTCTCGGGGACCGGGTCCGGATGCAGGAGCACGCTCTGGATCCGGGCGTGTTCATCCGGTCGATGGCCACGAGGGGACACCTGGGTGGACTTTCGCTCGCGGTACCGGAGGTGATGCGGGTGCTGGAGGCGGCCGGGTTCGATCTGGTGCTGGTGGAGACGGTGGGGGTGGGCCAGTCGGAGGTCGAGATAGCCGGACAGGCCGACACCACCATCGTCACCCTGGCCCCCGGCATGGGCGATGCGATCCAGGCCGCCAAGGCGGGGATTCTGGAGGTCGCGGACGTCTTCTGCGTGAACAAGGCGGACAAGGAGGGGGCCCGGGACACGGCCAGGGACCTGCGCTCAATGCTGGAACTCGGTCCAGGACGGGACCCCGACTGGGCGCCGCCGATCGTCCTGACATCGGCGTCAACGGGCCAGGGAATCGACGAGCTGTGGGAGGCCGTCGGAGCGCACCGCGAGCATCTGTCGGCGCACGGGCGTCTTGAGTCGCGCCGCCGGGCGCGGCTCGCCGGGGAGATCAAGTCGATCGCCGCCGAGCGCCTGCGGTCCCGGCTTCTGGGGGCCGTCGGTGCGGCGCGCTTCGAGGACCTGGTGGCCCGGGTGGCCGGCCGCGAGCTGGACCCCTACTCGGCCGCCGACGAGCTGCTCGGGGGGCCTCGGGGAGTCCGGCCCTGTGAACAACTGAGGGAGGAAGGACTCATGTCGGACGTAGAGCCGGGGCGGCTCCCGGCTGTGTTGGTGAACGAGTTCGTGGGCGCGGCCCACGTCGACTTCGACCGCGTGCGCGAAATGCTGGACGCCGAGCCTGGGCTGCTGAACAGCGCGTGGGACTGGGGCGGCGGCGACTGGGAGACGGGCCTCGGCGGCGCCAGCCACATGGGGCGGCGGGACATCGCGCAGTACCTGATGTCACGTGGAGCGCGGGTCGACGTGTTCGCCGCTGCGATGCTGGGTTGGCTGGACGTGGTGCGGTCGGTCATCGAGGCCTCGCCGGAGACCGCGCGGGCCCTCGGCCCCCACGGCATCCCGCTGATCGCCCACGCCAAAGCCGGGGGAGACGAAGCGGCTAGCGTCCTTGAGTATCTGTCTGCCCTGCAGCAGCCGGCCGAGGGCGCCTGAGCGATGTCACCAGGCCCGCCAGTGAAGCTACCGCCCACGCTGCCTCAAGCATCACGAACCCCCACGATCCTCTCTGCAGGGCCGCCACGGTCAGGACGCCGGAGCCGGCGAGGTTGAGCACCAGGTAGAGGGGGGAGTCCGGCGCGAGGCGCTTCAGCTGGAGCGCAGCGAACGCCGAGAGGATGGCGGCGGCCCCCAGGACTTCGATCACGTCGAGCATCAGGCTCAGACTACGGAACGGCCGCCCTCAGGCGGCCGGACGACGGGGTTTGGGCGCCGTTGCCCCTGGTAAACTGGCCATTCCCCCCTCGAGCAGGAGAACCAATGGACGACCTGGAGCGCGAGGCGCTCGACTGGCAGTCGCGCTACGACTCGGCCACCGAACGGGACACCGATTTTGAAACGCTGGGGGGAATCCCGCTCAAGCCCGTTTACACCCCCCTGGACGCGCGCGAACGCGACTACTCCGATTCGCTTGGGATGCCCGGGGAGTACCCGTACACGCGGGGGGTGTACACGTCCGGCCACCGCGGCCGTCTGTGGACGATGCGCCAGTTCGCTGGCTTCGGCTCCGCCGCCGACACCAACAGGCGCTACAAGTTCCTGATCGAGCAGGGACAGACCGGACTGTCCGTCGCCTTCGACATGCCGACCCTGATGGGCCGCGACGCCGACGACCCTCTGAGCCTTGGAGAGGTCGGCCGCTGCGGAGCGGCAGTGTCGTCGCTTGCCGACATGGAGCGGCTGTTCGACGGCATCCCCTTGGACGAGGCCACGGTCTCGATGACGATCTCCGGACCGGCCCCCGTCCTGTTCTGCATGTACCTCGCGGTGGCCGAGAAGCAGGGCGTGCCGTTCGCAAAGCTCGACGGCACGTGCCAGACCGACATCCTCAAGGAGTACATCGCGCAGAAGGAGTGGGTGTACCCGCCCCGCCCGCACCTGCGGCTGATCGGCGACATGATGGCGTACTGCGCCGAGCACCTGCCCAAGTACCACCCGATCTCGGTGTCCGGGTACCACATCCGCGAGGCGGGATCCACGGCCGCGCAGGAATTGGCGTTCACGCTGGCCGACGGTTTCGCGTACGTGGAACTGGGGCTGGAGCGGGGGCTCGATGTCAACGTGTTCGGCCCCCAGCTGTCGTTTTTCTTCAACTCCCACATCGACTTCTTCGAGGAGATCGCGAAGTTCCGCGCCGCCCGCCGGATCTGGTCGAGGTGGATGAAGGCACGCTATGGGGCAACCAATGAACGCGCCCTTCTCTGCCGCTTCCACGTCCAGACGGCTGGGTGCTCGCTGACGCTGCAGCAGCCGTACAACAACGTCGTCCGCACCGCGACCGAGGCGCTCGCCGGCGTCATCGGCGGCTGCCAGTCGCTGCACACGAACTCGCTTGACGAAGTCTTCGCGCTCCCGAGCGAGGAGTCAGTGGAGATAGCGTTGCGGACCCAGCAGATCCTGGCCTACGAGACCGGCGTCGCCAACGTCATCGACCCCCTCGGCGGCTCGTGGTTCGTGGAGTCGCTCACCGACCGCATCGAGGAGGAGGCCGAGGAGTACTTCGGACGAATCGACAAGATGGGCGCCGGCTCCATGCTCGAGGGCTGCCTGAAGGGCATCGAGGACGGGTTTTTCCAGATGGAGATAGCGGAGGCCGCCTACCGCCAGCAGCAGCGCTTTGACGCCGGGCGCCGGGTCATGGTCGGAGTGAACGCTTTCAAGGAAACCGTCCAGGGGGAGCCGGACTTTTTGCGCATCGGCCAGGAGGTCGAGGACAAGCAGATCACCGAGCTTCACGCCCTGAGGGACAACCGCGACTCCGCGGCCACCAACGCGGCGCTGGCTGCCCTCACCGAGGCCTCTCGCGGCGACGGAAACCTGATCCCGCCCATCCTGGACGCAGTCAGGGCCTACGCCACGGTCGGCGAGATCTGCGAGGCGATGGCCGTGGTCTACGGCCGCTACCGGGAGCAACCCCGCTTCTGACGCTCCGGGAGAGCGGGGGGAACTAGAAGTTCCCTAGTCTGGTGTAGGATTGAGCAGATGCTCAAAGCGGTCCAGGAAGCACCCACCACCAAGCAGCGGATCGTCGCCGCTGCTCTGGAGACGGTCAAGGAGGAGGGCTTCGCCGGGACCAGCGCCCGTTCCATCGCCCGGCGAGGGGACTTCAACCAGGCGCTGATCTTCTATCACTTCGGGACTCTGAACGACCTGCTGCTCGCGGCCCTGGACCACACCAGCAACGAGCGGATGAACCGCTACCGGGAGGCGCTTGCAGGCGTGTCGGAGGTGCCGGACCTGATCGGGGTCGCCACGGGGCTGTACCGGGAGGACCTGGAGTCCGGACACATCACCGTCGTCTCGGAGATGATCGCCGGCAGCCTGGCTCGTCCGGACCTGGCCCCCGAGGTGGTCGCGCGCATGGACCCGTGGGTGGACTTCGCTGAGGAGTTCATCCGCGACGTCCTGGTCCGGATGGGCCTCGACTCCGTGATCCCCGCGCGGACCGCCGCCTTTGCCGTGGTGGCGATGATCTTCGGCGTGAACCTGCTGTCTCACCTCGACGAGGACAACTCCCGCGCCGAGGCGCTTTTCGAGATGGGCTCGCGGCTGGCCCAGGTGCTGCTCCCGGCGGGTGCGCAACCATGACCGGCCGCACCGACCCCCGCGTCGAGGAGGCGCTCAGGGAGGCCGAGCGGACGGTGGCCGGGGGCCGCGGACTGGGCGGCACGGGCTTCTGGCGCGCCGTCGGACTGCTGAGGCGCGACCCTGTCCTGGCCGAGGCCTACGCCGCAAGAGTCGCGGAAATCGACAGGCGAGCGTTCGAGAATGGCGTCCGGCTCCGCCTGCCGGCGTCCGCAGGGGTCGCCGGACTGGCAGTGTTGACCGGGGGCGGGGCCGCCGCCGTCGCCCTGTCCGGCAAACTGGACGACCTTTCGCAGACGCTGGTGTTCCTGGGCGGCTTCGGCTCCCTGCTGGTCGGCAGCCACAGCCTCACGCACTGGCTCGTGGGCCGGGCAGCCGGCATGAGGTTCACGCACGTGTTCCTGGGCGGACCGCCGCCGCCGCGCCCGGGACTGAAGGTCGACTACGCGACTTACCTGACCAAGTCCCCCCGGACCAGGGCCGTCATGCACGCTTCCGGCGCGGTGGTCACGAAGGTGGTGCCGTTCGCGCTCATGCCAGCGGCTTCCGGGCTGCAGGCCAGGCGGTGGCTCGTTCCAGGGCTCGCGGTGGTCGGCGTCGTCCAGATCCTGACCGACCTGCTCTTCTCCACGAAGACGTCGGACTGGAAAAAGGTCAGGCGGGAACTGCGCGCCGGACGATCGATTCGCGGCGGCTGAGACCCTTCAGGGTCAGCTGATCTGGACCATCCGGTCGATGGCCAGCTTCGCCCGGGCGGCAATGTCGGGCGGGACCGTGACCTTGTGCTCCAGGTTCTCCAGCGACCACAGGACCTTCGGCAGGGTGATCTTCTTCATGTAGCCGCAGATCGCTGTGGGGGAGGCGGGCAGGAAAGTCTTGCCCGGAACCTCCTTGCGCAGGCGGTGCAGGATCCCCACCTCCGTGGCCACGACGAACTGCTTGGCGGGGGACTTCTTCGCGCGCTTGACCATGCCCTCCGTGGACAGCAGGTGCGTGCCTTCGGGTGAGACGGCGCCCGTCGCCAGGTCGTACATGGTCCGCGTGACGCATCCGCACTCGGGGTGGATGAGCAGCTCCGAGTCGGGATTTTCAACGCGCATCCTGCCGATGTCCGCGGCCTCGATCCCCGCGTGGACGTGGCACTCGCCCATCCACACGTGCATCTTCCGTCCCGTCTTCTGCTCGAGGTAGGAGCCCAGGAACATGTCCGGGCAGAACAGGATCTCGCGGTCCTCCGGGATCGACCGGATGACCGCTTCGGCGTTGCCGGACGTGCAGCAGTAGTCCGACTCGGCCTTCACCTCGGCCGAGCTGTTGACGTAGCTGACGACCACCGCCCCCGGGTGCTCGGCCTTCCACGCGCGCAGCTGGTCGGCGGTGATGGTGTCGGCAAGCGAGCAGCCGGCGTCCAGGTCCGGCAGAAGTACGGTGCGCTGCGGCGACAGGATCGCGGCGGTCTCGGCCATGAAGTGGACTCCGCAGAACACGATCACGTCCGCGTCGGTGCCGGCGGCCTGCCGGGACAGGCCCAGCGAGTCCCCGACGAAGTCGGCGACGTCCTGGACTTCGGGGACCTGGTAGTTGTGCGCGAGGATGACGGCGTTGCGGTCCCGAACCAGCGACCGGACGCGCTCCGCCATCTCGGCCGGCGCCAGCTTCGCGTAGGGCTCGATGTCCCTGTAGGTCAAAGCCATGGCCGCTCCTGCTTGTGAACACAATCACGAAGTTGCCGCTGCTCGAACAACAACGGCGACTCGGGATTCGAAGACCCAGTGTATCGGGTTGCGCCGGCCCCTCAGCCCGAAACCGCGTCCCGCAGCTCTCGCGCCGACTCGGCCGGATCGACTCCCACGAGCGGCAGGTCTGCCCCCACCTCCAGGGCTCCCGGGATGCTCGTGCGCGGGTAGAGGTGGGCGTGCCAGTGGAACGATGAGGCGCCTGCGGGGGGGACGTGCACCACCAGGTTGCACGGCGCGTGAGACCGCAGCACGCGGCGCAGCCGAAGGATCGCATCGGCTACCGCGTCGCCCACCTGCTCCAGGGTCCCGTCGGTGGCCCGGTCGAATCGCGGCGCGCACCCGGGCACGATCAGCATCTCCCGCGCGAGCAGGGGGGCCGGGTGCGCAACGACCGAAACCTCCCCGTGCCGCGCCACGAGCTGCTCGTCGGTGACGAGCGAACAGAGCACGCACTCGTCGGACGCGAAGGCCTCGGCCTCCCTCTCGAGCGTGGGCGGGACGACGTCGAGACCGAACAGCTGGCTGTGCTCGTGGGACCGCGACGCTCCCGCTTCCCTGCCCCTGTTGAAGGCGGCCACAAACGCCCGCCGCCCCGACGCAGACATCCGCTCACGGTAGGCGCGCAGGATCTGGAGCCGGTGCTCGCTGGTCAGGTCCTCGAAGCGGGCGTCGTGCCGCGGCGAGTGCACGACCACCTCGTGGAACGGCGCGCCGGGAAACTTGTTGGAGAAGCTGCGAACCCACCACCCGCTCGTACCAGGCTCGCCTCCCCCGGGACGGAACCCGTAGGTCTCCGGGGGTGTGCGGTCCTCGCGCCCTTCGCAGAAGTCGCACGGGGCGGGGTCCGGGGCCGCCTCCGGGGGGTCCG
>DATLNZ010000010.1 GCA_035536535.1 Actinomycetota bacterium
GACGCGGCCCCGATGCGGTCTTGGCCGACCCGGCCGGGATGCTGGACGACCCCGTCCACCGGGGGTTGTGCCTGGAGCAGATCCGCGACCAGGACCGCGCGAAACGCGCGTTGGAGATAGCCGCCGCCGGCGGACACAACATCCTTTTCACCGGGCCTCCGGGCTCGGGCAAGACCCTCCTGGCCCGTGCTCTGCCGGGGATCATGCCGCGCATGACGCTGGACGAGGCCCTGGAGGTCACGCGGATCCACTCGGCCTCCGGACTTCTCCCGCCCGGTGACCCGCTCGTGCGCGCCAGGCCGTTTCGGGCGCCCCACCACGGCGTGTCCATGGCCGGGATGGTCGGCGGAGGCTCGGGCTGGGTGCGACCCGGTGAGGTGACGCTTGCGCACCGCGGGGTTCTTTTCCTGGACGAGCTCCCGGAGTTCCCGCGCTCATGCCTGGAGGCGCTCCGACAGCCGATCGAGGACGGCCTCATCACGGTCACGCGCTCGCGGCACGTGGTGGTGTACCCGGCGCGCTTCATGCTCTGCGCGGCCATGAACCCGTGTCCGTGCGGCAACGCCGGCAGCGACGTCCCGTGCAGGTGCACTCCTCACATGCGCCACGCCTACTCGCAGCGGCTGTCCGGACCGCTGCTGGACCGAATCGACCTGCACGTGAACGTCCCCCGCGTGGAGACCGACAGGCTCCTGGAGCGGGCGGGGGCCGAGCCTTCTTCGGCGGTGCGAAAAAGAGTGGAAGCCGCGCGCGCCGCGGGGGCCGGACGAGGTCCCGCGTCCAACGCCGAGATTCCGTCGGGCACGCTGCTGCGCTGGACCGGTCTCGACTCGTCCGCGACGTCGATGCTCGCCAGGGCTTCGGACCGCCACCGCCTGTCCGCACGGTCGGTCCACCGGCTGCTGCGCGTGGCGCGGACGATCGCGGACCTCGAGGGACGCGAGCGCGTCCATAAGGACGACCTTCTCGAGGCACTGCTTTACCGGGTTACCGAGCGAATGAGGGAGGCATCGTGAAGTCGACAACGTGGCGGGTGGACGGGAGCTGGGTGGGGGACTGGAGGATGCCGGCGGTGCTGGAGCGGCCGCTGTCCGAGCAGGACCGCAACGTGCTCGTGGAGTTGTCGTGCGGGGGGATCGGGCCGTCGCGCCTGGTCCGGGAGCTGGAGCTCGCCTGCTCTGTGGGCGACGTTCGCAAACGGCTGGACCCCGTTCACGACCCGGGTCCGGCGCTGACGCTTCTGCAGCGTTCGGGGGCCCGGACCGTGTTTCCCTGCGACGACGAGTACCCCGGGCAGCTGGCGGCGATCCATGCCCCGCCGCCGATGCTCTACGTCCGAGGGAAGCCACTCAACGAGCTGGCTCCGATGGTGGCGATAGTCGGCTCGCGCGTGTGCACCCGCGGGGCCGCGCGGTTCACGAGGCGACTGGCGGCCCGTCTGGCGAAGGCCGGCGTCACCGTCGTCAGCGGGCTCGCGCGCGGCATCGATGCCGCGGCGCACGAGGGCGCGCTGGAGACGGGCATGAGCGTCGCGGTGCTGGGAACGGGCATCGACCGGGCGTACCCTTCGGAGCACGCCGCCCTTTCGGAGTGGGTGGCCTCCAACGGCGCGCTTGTGGGGGAGTTCGCGCCCGGCACGGGGCCGAGGCAGTGGCACTTCCCGGCGCGAAACCGAATCGTTTCAGGCCTGGCGATCGCGGTCGTCGTCGTGGAGGCGGGGCTTTCGTCCGGCGCCCTGATAACAGCCGGGTTCGCCATCGATCAGGGACGGGAGGTCTTCGCCTGCATCACGGCCCCCGAAAACCCTTCGGGGGCGGGCGTGAGGGAGCTGTTGCGAGACGGTGCCAGGCTGGTCGTCGATCCCGACGACACCACACATGAGCTGCTGGACCTCGCCAAGGCCCAGGGGTACACGCTTCCCGGCCCGGAGGATGCGCCGCCGGCTCCGCGCGTCGACCTTGCGGGCGATGCCGCCTTGGTCTACGGCGCCGTGGCGGAACAGACGACGGTAGACGAGGTCGTGAGCATCACCGGGCTCAGCGCTTCACGCGCATCGGTCGTACTGGCGTCGCTGGAGCTGGAGGGACTGGTCTGCGACGACGGCGGAGGCCGCTGGCGCCGGACGCAGTCCCGCTGACGGCCTCGTCATCAACGTCAACGGAGACGACACCTATCGGCTGCGGGTCTGGCACCCAGGGCACCAGTACGTCGACCGGGGCGGGTTGCCCTGACGGAGCATGCGAACCGTCGCGGAGCACCGCCGGCAGTCGCGCCCGGACCGCTTGTACACCGCCAGTCCCTCCTCGACTGTCGTCCGCCTCCCGCTCCCGAGGTTGCTCCGGAGCTGCACCGCGGCGATCTCGATG
>DATLNZ010000011.1 GCA_035536535.1 Actinomycetota bacterium
CACCACCGTCGGCGGGATCAACGAGCTGACCCGGCGCCTGAACCTGATCGCGCCGCTGGGCCGCTTTCAGCGGGCGGAGCTGGACGTCGAGGAGCTCGTCCGCCCGCTGTACCGGACCCCCCGCAGGACCGCGTCCGGCTAGACCAGCGTCGGCGGCGCCATGCCCTCGGCCCCCGGCACGCGGGGGCCGGGAACCCCGCCGAACCTGAACGCCAGGTGCTCGCGTCCGGGCTGGCATACCCACGCGTTGCCCGTGCCGCCTTCGGTCACCGCGTGGACCACGGCATCGGCGATCTGGTCCGGCTGGATGAGGGGGAAACCGGCCTGCCTCAACGAGTCCGCGTTGACTTCCCCCAGCATCGGGGTCTCGACGATACCGGGACACACGCAGTTGATCGTGATGCCGTGCGGCTGCAGCTGCGGCGCGAGCGACCTCACCAGCCCGATGACCGCGTGCTTGGTCATCGTGTAGACGGGGTCGCTGTCCATCGACGTGAGTCCCGCGATGGAGGCGGTGGCCACGATCGACCCCCCGCCCGATTCCCGCATGATCCTGGCCGCCTCGCGGACGCCGAAGGCCACGCCGTCGATGTTCACCCCGGTGGTGCGCCTGTAGGCGGCGTCGTCCACAAGCGTGATGTCCGGTTCGCCGGTCAGCACTCCCGCGTTGAGGTGGACGAGGTCCAGGGAGCCGAGCCGTCCCGCCGTGTCCTCGAACGCGTCGCGCACCTGCGCCGGGTCCGATACGTCGGCCTGGACGAAGCTCGCCCCCGTCTCCGAGGCCGCGCGGTCGGCGGCCAGCGGGTCCACGTCCAAGAGACAGACGGTGGCGCCCTCCGCGACAAGCCTCCTGACGGTGGCCAGCCCGATGCCGGAGGCGCCCCCCGTCACCAGCGCCCTTCGCCCTTCGAGCAAACCCATGGGCAAGACAATATCCCGGCTATCCTTCGTGCCGACCAACCATGCCGGACATTCTCGACGCGGTAGCCGCAGGCGTACCCGACAAGCCAGCCGTGGTCCAGGACGACCGCTCCTGGACCTACGCCGAGCTGAATGCGCGGGCCAACGCCCTGGCCTCCGCGCTGCTCGGGCTCGGCCTGCGTGCCGGGGACCGGGCGGTGTGGGTGGGGCCGAACGACGAAAAGGTGATCCTCTGGGGGCACACCACCCGCAAGGTCGGGCTCGTCAGCGTCCCGCTCAACTACCGCTTCACGCCGGACGAGATGACGTACGTCATTCGGGACAGCGACTCCGTCCTGGTCTACTGCCACCCCGATTGGGAGCAGACCATCCGCGCCCTAGACCTGCCCGCCGTGCGCCACGTGATCTCACACGACGACGCCGAGCGGCTGATCAAGTCGCACGCGGGACAGGCTCCCGAGGAGCCGCCTGAGGGACTCGGTTCCTCGATGATCTACACCTCGGGGACCACCGGCCTTCCGAAAGGCGCCCTGCGCCAGTCGTCGGACCTCAACCTCATCGCCGCGATGATCGGGGAGCTTGGACTGTCCTCCGACGACGTCCACCTCACCACCGGCCCCCTGTACCACTCCGGACCGGCCGCCTTCGCCGGGCTCAACCACCTGCTGGGCGCCACGACGGTGGTGCTCGACAAGTTCGACCCCGCTCGTTGGCTGGACCTCGTCCAGCGGCACAGGGTCTCCACGACCTTCTCCGCGCCGACCCAGCTCAAGCGGCTGGTGTCCCTGCCTCCGGAGCTGATCGCCCGCCACGACACGTCGTCACTGCGCGTGGTGATCGCCAACGCGGCCCCCGTCCCCTATTCCCTCAAGGAGCAGTGGGTGAAGCTGTTCGGCGAGGGAAACCTGTTCGAGATCTACGGATCGACCGAGCTGGGGGTGGACACGATCCTTCGCCCCGATGACCAGCTGCGCAAGCCCGGCTCGTGTGGACGTCCCTACGGCGGCATCGAGATCCGACTGCTGCGCGAGGACGGCACGGAGGCCCAGCCCGGGGAGCCGGGCGAGATGTGGATCCGGACGACGCTCGCGTTCGACCACTACCACAAGGCTCCGGACAAGACCGAGCAGACAAAGCTGTCCGTCGACCCCGAGTGGCGCTCGGTCGGCGACATCGCCTACCGCGACGAGGAAGGGTACTTCTTCATCTGCGACCGCAAGTCCGACATGGTCATCACCGGCGGGATGAACGTGTACCCCGCCGAGGTGGAGGCCGTCCTGCACTCACACCCGGACGTCATGGACGCCGCCGTCTATGGCGTGCCGTCCGAGGAGTGGGGCGAGGAGGTGCGGGCCGCGGTCCAGCCCAAGCCGGGGGCCGAGGTGGCCCCGGACGAGCTGATCGCCCTGTGCCGGACGAAGCTGGCGGGATACAAGGTCCCGCGGAAGCTGGAGTTGCGGGAGTCGCTGCCGCGGACGGAGTCGGGAAAGCTGCTCAAGCGGGTCCTGCGCGAGGAGCACCGAAGTGAGGATCGATGACGCGCAGCGAAGAGCGAGGCTGGTCGACCGGCATCACCTGAACCGGCAAGGCAAGGATCCAGTCTCGGTCGCGCGTGACCTGATCGGCTTCCACTCCTCGGATCCCGCTTCCGTCTACCTGTCCGCGCGTGCGCGGGTGGCGGCACTCGAACCGGGCACGCTCGAAGAGGCGCTGTACGAGAAGCGGTCCCTGGTACGGATCCTCGGGATGCGGCGGACGATGTTCGTCGTCCCGAGCGAGCTCGTCCCGATCGTCCACGCCGCGTGCACGCGGGCGATCGCCGTCCGGGAGCGAAAGCGGACCCTGCAGCTCCTGGAGGGCGCGGGCATGACTGGAGTCGACCGAACGCTGGCGGACGCCGAAGCTCTCGTCCTCGGCCTCCTCCGCCAAGTGGGCGAAGCCACGACGACCGAGGTCACCGCGCAGCTTCCGGAGCTGAGCAGGCGCATCCCCGTCGGCGTCGGAACCAAGGGGGAGGGGACCATCGGGTTCGTGCCACGAGTCCTGTTCATGCTCGCCACCGACGGCAGGATCGTCCGGGGACGGCCCCGCGGGTCCTGGCTGAGCTCCCAGTACCGCTGGGGACCGATGCCCGCGCGCCTGCTCGAGGAGATGGAATCGCTGGACGCCCGCACGGCTCGCGCCGGGCTCGCCCGGCTGTGGCTGCGGTCGTTCGGTCCGGCAACCGCTGAGGACCTGAAGTGGTGGACCGGCTGGGGTGTCCGGGAGACCCGAACGGCGCTGCAGGACGTGGGAGCCGTAGAGGTCGAACTCGATGGATCCGCGGGCTGGGTCCTGCCGGACGACAACGCGCTGGTGCGGCACGGGGATCCCGCCTGCGCGCTGCTTCCCTCGCTCGACCCGACCACCATGGGCTGGCGGGGCCGGCAGTGGTATCTCGGAGATCACCGGCAGGCCCTGTTCGACCTCAATGGCAACGCCGGCTCGACGGTCTGGTGGGACGGCCGGGTGATTGGCGGTTGGGGGCAGAGAAGGTCCGGCGAGGTAGTGGTCCGGCTGCTGGAGGACGCGGGGTCCGAGGCCCGCGCAGCGGTGGACGAGGAGGCCGATGCGCTTCGTGCGTGGCTGGGGGCCGTCCGGGTGATCCCCCGCTTCCGGACCCCCTTGGAGAAGGAGCTCTCCGAGTCTTAGGGGGGCCGAGCTCTTGGGACGTCACTCCGCGGGTGCCGAGATCAAGGGCACGGTGCCGTCGCTCGTCGCCTTCGGCGCATTCGTCCAGCTCGCCGAAGGCGTGGATGGCCTGCTCCACATCTCGGATATCAAGAAGCCCCTGGAGGTCCGGGACGCGGTACCCGTGAAGTCATCGAAATGGACGAAACCACGCGCCGGATCAGCCTCGCCCAGCCCGGCGAAATCGTCTGCGCCTTGTTGATAGCGCGGTGCTCCCGCAAGGCGTGAGCACGCAGACCAGCAAGCGGGCCGACCAGTGGCCGCGCGTGGACCTCGGCGGGAGCCATCTGCGGGTCCGTGACGGCACCCGGAAACGGCCCCTGACCGGCCCCCGCGTTACCGTCCGGGCTTGACCGTCATGAGGAAGACGACGGCGGTCATGATCGCGACGTCCACCCGGCCCACGTTGCGAAGGCGCTTCAGGCCCTCGACGGCCTCGGCCTCCCCGTCGGGCACAGCCAGTCCCCGCTTGATCCGCGCGACGTTGGGTCCGATCCCCTTGGCGCCGATCAAAGAGGAGATCACCCACCCGACGAGCCCCCCGATCACGAAGATCCGATTGAATCCCAGCTTCCCCACCAGCACAAGGGCGACTCCTGTCAGCAGGACGAGCACCGACACCGCCGGAAAGAAGGCCTTGCCCAGCCGGTCTCCGTCGGACACGATCGACCTGACGGCGTCCTCGTTGAAACTCGCCGACGCCATCTCGGCCCGGATCTGAAACATCACGCCTCCGCCGAACCAAAAGATCACGAACAGAACGTGACCGAACAGCAGAATCCTGTAGAGCACCGTCTTCCCCCCCGCGTCCGGGCCGCTAGGCCCCCTCGAAACTTGCCTCCAGCAGCTCCTCCTGCTCCTGCTGGTGAACCGCGTGGCTTCCCGACGCGGGACTGGCGCTCTCGGGGCGCGCCACCGGACGTATCCCCGGGACCTGGTGCTGCAGCTTGGCGAACACGAAGCTCCAGGCCCCCATGTTCTCCGGCTCCTCCTGGACCCACACCACGTCCTGGGCGTTCGAGTACCGCGCGAGCTGTTCGTCGATCTGCACGTGTGGGAACGGATACAGCTGCTCCACCCGCACGATCGCGACGGAGCCGGCCCCCAGCTGCTCCCGGCGAGCCAGCAGCTCGTGCGTGATCTTGCCGGACGAAAGAAGGATGCGGCGAACGTCCGAATCCGAACCGGCTGCCGGGTCCCCCAGGATCTCCCGGAAGCTTCCGGAGGTGAAGTCCTCCGCCGCGCTGCGGGCAACCGGCGAGCGCAGAAGCGACTTCGGCGTGAGCACGATCAGCGGCTTGGGGTTGTCAGTGCCGGCCTGTCGCCGCAACAGGTGGAAGTACTGCGCCGGCAAGCTCGGGTAGCACACCTGGATGTTGTCCTCGGCGCACAGGGTGAGGAACCTCTCCAATCGGGCGCTCGAGTGCTCCGGGCCCTGTCCCTCGTATCCATGGGGAAGCAGCAGGACGACGCCACACGTCTGCCCCCACTTGTCCTCGGACGCGACGATGTACTGGTCGATGACGATCTGCGCGCCGTTGACGAAGTCGCCGAACTGGGCCTCCCACATCACGAGCGCCTCGGGATTGCCGACGGAATACCCGTACTCGAAGCCCAGCGCGGCGTACTCGCTGAGAAGGCTGTCGTAGATCAGAAACCGGCCCCCGTCGGACTCCAGCGTCCGCAGCGGCGCGTACTCGGCTCCCGTGTTGCGGTCCATCAGCACCGAGTGGCGCTGGCTGAACGTGCCGCGGCGGGTGTCCTGGCCGGCTATGCGGATCGTCTTGCCCTCGAGCAGCAGGCTCCCCATGGCCATGGACTCCGCGAGCGGCCAGTCCACCTTGTCCTGAGGAAGCAGCTCGGCGTGACGCGAAAGCTGCTTCATGAGCTTCGGGTGGGGCTCAAACCCGTCCGGGACCGCCGTCAGGGCCGACACGACCCGGTCCAGCGTCGGGCGGTCTACTCCGGTGTCGACAGCGGGCAGCACTCCCCTCGGGGGCCGGGGCGGTGCGGCCTTGACGGGTTCGGGCTTCGACGCCCGCGTCTCGTCCAGCGCCTGCTCGAGCCGGTGCCTGAAATCCTCCAGCGCCTTTTCGGCCTCCTCGAGGCTCAGGTCGCCCCGGTTGACCAACGCCTCGGTGTACAGCTTGCGGACCGAGCGGTGCTCCTCGATGCGCGAGTACATCAGCGGCTGGGTGTACGCGGGCTCATCCGCTTCGTTGTGGCCGTGGCGCCGGTAGCACATCAGGTCCACGACCACGTCCTTGTGGAACGCCTGCCTGAACGCAAAAGCCAGAATCATGACCCGGACGCACGCCTCGGGGTCGTCCCCGTTCACGTGAAAAATGGGGGCCTGGACCATCTTCGCCACGTCGGTCGCGTAGACGCTGGACCTCGCCGCCTCTACCGACGTCGTGAACCCGATGCCGTTGTTCACGACGACGTGGATCGTCCCGCCGGTCTTGTATCCCGGCAGCTGGCTGAGGTTCAGCGTCTCGGCGACCACTCCCTGACCGGCGAAGGCGGCGTCCCCGTGGATCAGGACCGGCAGGATCGTGTCGCGGCCCTTCGCTCCGGCCAAATCCTGCTTGGCCCGGACGATCCCCTCGACCACGGGATCCACCGCCTCGAGGTGGCTTGGGTTGGAAGCCGCGGACACGGTGACCATCCGTCCGGAGCGCGACTTATAGGTCCCCTTGGCCCCCAGGTGGTACTTGACGTCACCGGAGCCCTGGGTCGTCTCGGGGTCTATGTCGCCTTCGAACTCGCGGAAGACCTTGCCGTAGTCCTTGCCGACGATGTTCGTCAGCACGTTCAGGCGTCCGCGGTGGGCCATGCCGATCACGGCCTCCTGCATGTCCGCTTCGGAGGCCTCGTCCAGCAGCCAGCTGAGCATCGGGATCAGGCTCTCGGCCCCCTCGAGACCGAACCTTTTGTGCCCGACGTACTTGGTGTGCAGAAAGCGCTCAAAGGCCTCCGCTGCGTTGAGCCGCTCGAGCAGATGCATCTTGTCCTCGCGGGTGAGGTCCGGACCCGTTCCCTCCATGCGCTCCTGGATCCACCGTTTCTGCTCGGCCTCCTGGATGTGCATGTACTCGATGCCCGTGGTGCAGCAGTACGCGTCGCGGAGGATGCCGATCACTTTGCGCAGGGTCGCGCGCTCGAACCCGCCGACGCCGTCGGTGAAGAACTCGCGGTCGAGGTCCCACACGGTCAGGCCGTAGTAGGCGGGGTCCAGCTCCAGGTGGGAGCGCGGCTCCCACGCCAGCGGGTTCAGATCGGCGAGAAGGTGGCCGCGCACCCGGTACATGTTGATCAGCTGCATCACGCGGATGTTCTTCTCCAGGGCGGACGCCGCCTCGGCCGCACCACCGACTCCCGCGGCGCGGTCCTGGCTCCACCGGACCGGCTCGTGGGGGATCCGCAGGCTCGCGAAGATCTCGTCGTAGAACCCGTGCTCGCCGGACAGAAGCGTCGAGACCACGTCCAGGAACTCGCCGGACTCGGCCCCCTGGATGACCCGGTGGTCGTAGGTGCTCGTGACCGTCATGACCTTGCCGATGCCGAGCGTCGCGAGGGTCTCCGCGTCGGCGCCCTTGTACTCCACCGGGTAGTCGATGGCGCCGGTCCCGACGATCAGCCCCTGTCCGGCCATAAGTCTCGGGACGGACATCACGGTCCCGATCGTCCCGGGGTTCGTGAGGCTCACGGTCGTACCGGCGAAGTCGTCGGCCCCCACGCGTCCGGAGCGGACGCGTCGGATGACGTCCTCGTAGGCGGCCCAGAAACCGGCGAAGTCCAGCGTGCCGGCGTTCTTGATGTTCGGGACGAGAAGCGTCCGGGAGCCGTCCTTGCGCTTGACATCCACCGCCAGCCCGAGGTTCACGTGCTCGGGACGGACGACGTGCGGCGCCCCGCCGATCTCCACGTAGCTTGAGTTCATGACCGGGACGGTGACCAGCGCGCGCAGGACCGCCCAGCCGACCAGGTGCGTGAAGCTCACCTTGCCGCCGGACCTCGCCGCCAGGTGGTCGTTGATGACCCGCCGGTTCTCCTCCAGCAGCTTGGCCGGGACGACCCGCGCCGACGTCGCCGTCGGGACCTGCAGGCTCGTCTCCATGTTCTTGGCGATGAGGGCGGCGGCGCCGCGCAGCGGGACGGCCGCCTCCGGAAGCTCCTCCGGGGAGCCGTCCGGGACGGCTCGCAGCTGTGTCCTCGGCGGCTCGGCCATCTCGACCACGCCGGCGGACCGGCGCGGGGACTCGGGCCCGCCGTTGCCCGCCGCCGGACCCTCCGGGGGCCGGGTCTCGGAAGGGCGGCTCTCAGTCGCACCGCTTCCGCGCGGGCGGTAGTCGGCGAAGAAGTCCCGCCAGCTCTCGGCCACCGAATCGGGGTCCTGCTGGTACCGCCGGTACATCTCGTCCACCAGCCAGTCGTTGGGCCCGAAGGTCTCCGTGGGGGTGCGGTCGGTCATTGGTCCTCGTGTGTCGGCATACGACTAGTTTCCACCTTCCGGCGGCCGGAAACACCCCGGGAACGCAAAACGAGCCGGTTGCCCGGCTCGCTTTGTCCCTGCGGTCCCGCCGCGCCTCAGCGCAGCGGGGGCCTGTCTTCGACGACCGTGTCCTCTCGGTACACCCTGCGCTCACGGCCGAACGGGGCGAAGCTGCTCCAGAAGAGCAGCGATGCGAGCAGCCCTATCAGCCCGATGAGCATGAGGATGATGCCGATCACGTCGATGTCTATCCCCGATACGGCGAAGTTGACTCCCCACGTGAGGATGGCACCCACCGCCAGGAGGAAGATGCTGACTCCGATACCCATGATGCCCTCCTAAGTTCCCGGAAACTGCTTAAGCGCGTCCTCTTCCGCGGAAGATGCTGTACCCGCCCGGGCCAACCAGGCACGCGGCGATGATGAGGATGATGCCGAACAGCAGCTGCCCCTGCAGGAGCTGCCATATCCCTACGACTACGAGAACCACTGCTAGCAACCAGAGGACCGTGGAGTTCATGTGCCCCCCTTCCCGAAGGACCGGCCCCGGACGCCCCCGCCCGTCGACCTTCTGCCCTTCCTCTGGCAGGGAGCTTGCCTCCCTGCGAACTACATCACCTGTATGAGCGTATTCCCGTGGGATCGTCCTGTGAAACTTCTGACGAAACGGACGAGACGTCAGATTCGCAGGTCAGAGGTGGTCGCCGACCTCCGCAACGCCGGACTGGACTCCTTCCAAACGGGGTCGTACCCGGCATCCCGGAGCATAGCGGCGACCTGTGCGGCCGGGCGGTGGTCGGCGACCTCGAACTGCTGCTCGGCTCCGCCGGGTTCGCAGTAGCCACCGGGCTCGGTCCGGGAACCCGCGGACATGTGGGTCACGCCCAGGCGGACCAGCCCGTCGCGCAGCCACGCCGGCTCCCGTGTGGACAGCACGATCCCGGCATCCGGCAGCGTCAGGCGCAGCGCCGCCAGGGCCTGCGCCAGCTCGCGGTCCGACATCGCCTTCAGGGGCCGCTCGAACCCGGTGGCCGGCTCCAGGCGCGGCAGCGACACCGTCACCTCGCTCCGCCAGAACCGCCGCATCAAAAACGAGGCGTGGGATGCCAGCGCCAGCGCCTCCCATCTCCAGTCGCTGTTGAGCCCCACCAGGCTGCCGAGCCCTATGCGGCGCATGCCGGCCGAAAGTGCCCGCTCGGGGGCCCCGAGCCTCCACCCCCAGAACCGCTTGTTGCCCTTGAGGTGGAAGTCACCGTAGCGGCGGGGGTCGTAGACCTCCTGGTAAATAACCAGCCCGTCGCACCCGGCCTCCACAAACCGCCGGTAGGTCTGTTCGTCCCACGCCTGAACCTCCACCGACACGCTGGAGGTGTGGCGGGCGCACTCGCGGATGCAGTCGCAGACGTAGTCCGCCGACACGTGCTTGGGGTGCTCGCCCGACACCAGCAGAACGTGGCGGAAGCCGAGGCTGCCCAGATATCGCGTCTCGATGGCAGCCTGCTTGGGGGGGATCGTCTTCCGGACGATGTCGCGGTTGAACACCTGGAACCCGCAGTAGGTGCACTCGGACACGCACTCGTTGGACAGGTACACGGGGGCGAACATCTGCATCACCCGCCCGAACCGCCGGACCGTCGCCGCATGCGCGGAAGCGGCCAGCTCCTCCAGTCGCGACTGGGCCGTTGGGGAAATGAGCGCGGCGAGGTCTTCCGGCGTCCGCCGCGCCGAACGCAGAGCTCGGGAGACGTCACCGTCGGAAACGCCGCTGCGCGACCACTCCGAAAGCTCGTCCAGGTCCTTCACTTCCAAGCGGAACTCCGGCTCGTAGCCGGTGATCCGCTCGCGCTCGGCCTTGCGCTGAAGCTGCAGCAGCTCCGCCGCAGGCGCCGTCATGGTCCGAGGAACCCGGTGAGGGGGGAAGAAGCGCCGGGCCCCCCGGGGGCCGCGAGGCGCGAGAGGCGTCCGAGCCTGCCGGCCTCAACCGCCAGTCGGAAGGCTTCGGCCGCGACGACCGGATCGGCGGCCGTGGCGATGGCCGTGTTAACGAGGACCGCGTCGCAGCCCGCTTCCATCGCCTCGGCCGCGTGCGACGGGGCGCCGAGACCCGCGTCCACCACGACCGGGACACGCGCCTGCTCCACGATGATCTCCACGGCCTCGCGCGTGCGCAGTCCGCGGTTGGAGCCGATCCAGGACCCGAGCGGCATCACCGTCGCACAGCCCGCTTCCTCCAGCCGCTTGGCCAGGACCGGGTCCGCGCCGATGTAGGGAAGGACCACGAACTCCTCCGCCACGAGCGTCTCCGCGGCGCGCAGCGTCTCGACGGGGTCCGGCAGCAGGTAACGGGGGTCGGGCGTCACCTCGAGCTTGATCCACGTCCGGCCGTGGTCGTCGTGCAGCTCGGCCGCGCGCGCGAGGCGCGCCAGGCGCACGGCCTCGCCGGCGTCCTCGGCCCCCGAGGTGTTGGGAAGCAGCAGGTACCGTCTGCGGTCCAGGTGGTCGAGGATGTCCTGTCCCTCGGGGGCGTCGAGGTCCACGCGCCGTAGTGCGACCGTCACAAGCTCCGTCCCGGAGGCCCCCAGCGCCCGCGCCATGACCTCGCCGGAGGAGAACTTGCCCGTGCCGGTGATCAGCCGCGAGCGGAACTGCCTGCCGGAGATCGTGAGCGGGTCGTCGAGCAGGACGTTTGTCCTGAGGTCCATGTGGCTCCCTTCGCCGGCATGACCCGGATCAGGTTCGAGGGGTCGCCTTCCGGCCTCTCAGCCCGGCTCCCGTGCCGGGCTCCCCCGCCATGCACCTAAATTGTATCGCCGCTCGCGGCAGGCCACGCGCGGGGAGACCTACGATTTCACCAGTCTGGCTATGGCTGCGGAAGCCTCGGCCACCTTTTCGTCGGCCTCCGGGCCGCCGGCGGTCACCGCGTCGCGGACGCAGTGGCCCAGGTGCTCATCGAGCAACTCCAGAGCCACCGCCTGCAGCGCCTTGGTGACCGCGGAGATCTGGGTCAGGACGTCGATGCAGTACCGGTCCTCCTCGACCATGTTCTGGAGGCCCCGGACCTGGCCCTCGACCCGCCGCAGTCGGCGAAGGTGATCGGCCTTTCTGTTGGACGACCTCATGCCTGCCTCCCCGCGTCCGGACGGAGGTCCAGCCTGCGGAGCAGCTGCGCGTTGAGAGCCACGACGATCGTCGAAGCGCTCATCAGCACGGCCCCCGCCGCCGGTGAAAGCGTCACACCCCAGGCCGCGAGGGCTCCCGCCGCCAGCGGGATTGCGAAGATGTTGTAGCCGGCCCCCCAGACGAGGTTCTGGACCATCTTGCTGTAGCTGCGCCGGGACAGCCGGATGACGCCCACGACCGACCGCGGATCCGAGGAGGCCAGGACCACTCCCGCCGACTGGATGGCGACATCGGTTCCGGCACCGATGGCCAGGCCGACGTCCGCTCTGGCGAGCGCAGGCGCGTCGTTCACTCCGTCGCCGACCATCGCGACCCGCAGTCCCCGGTCCTGCAGGGAAGCCACCGCCGCGTCCTTGTCCTCGGGCAGGACCTCCGCCAGGACCTCGTCCACCCCAACCCTCGCCGCGACCGACTCCGCGACCTGCCGGGCGTCGCCGGTGATCATCACCACGCGGAGGCCGAGTCGGTGCAACTCGTCGACCGCCTGCTTGGACTCCGGCCGGACCTCGTCCTCCAGCGCGACGGCCCCCGCCACGGCGCCGTCGCGGATCACGTAGACGACGGCGGCTCCGCGGCTCATCCACTCGTCGATGCGTCCGCGAAGCTCCGCCGGCTCCTCCAGCCCCCGCTCCCGCAACAGGGCCGGACCCCCGACCGCCACCGGCACCCCATCGACGGCGGCCTCGGCCCCCCGTCCGGTGATGGACCTGAAGCCCGTTGCCCTCGGCACGTTTCCGCCGGCGGCGGCCACGATCGCCTTGGCCAGCGGGTGCTCGGAATCCGACTCCACCGCAGCGGCAAGCGAGAGCACGTCCTCGGCCCCCGCCACGTCCGCGACCACGTGCGCACCTCGCGTCAGCGTCCCCGTCTTGTCGAACAGGATCGTGTCGACCGTCCTCATCCGCTCCAGCGCCAGCCGGTCCTTCACCAGGATCCCCGCCTTGGCGGCGATGGAGGTGGACAGCGTGATCACGAGCGGAATCGCCAGCCCAAGCGCGTGCGGGCAGGCGATCACCAGGACCGTGACCGTCCGCACGAAGGCCGCGTTAACGTCGCCGGCGGCCGTCCACGCGGCGAACGTCACCACGCCGGACACGGCCGCCGCGTAGAACAACAGGGCCGCGGCGCGGTCCGCGAGCGCCTGCGCGCGCGACTTGGACGACTGCGCGTCGGCCACGAGCCTGCGGATGCCGGCCAGAGCCGTGTCCTCCCCGACCGACGTCACGCGCATCCTGACCGAGGAGTCGGTGGCGACGGTGCCGGCCACGACGCGGTCGCCGGGCCTGCGGTGCGCCGGGCGCGACTCGCCGGTCACCATCGACTCGTCGAACCCGGCCTCGCCCTCGACGATCTGCCCGTCGGCCGGGACTCGGCCCCCGGATCGGACGAGAACCACGTCGCCTGGAACCAGGTCGGAGGCCGGGACCGTCTGCACGCCGGACTGCGTCACGCGCTCGGCCACGTCGGGCAGCAGGGACGACAGGGCCGACAGGGCCCCCTGGGTCTGTCCCAGCGCTCGCATCTCCAGCCAGTGACCGAGAAGCATGATCGTCACCAGGCTCGCCAGCTCGGGCCACAGGTCCACGTCGATCAGTCCCGCGGTCGTCGCGACGGACGCGCCAAAGGCGACGAGCAGCCCCATCGAGATGAGAAGCATCATCCCGGGCCTCCGCGCCCGCAGTTCCTGCCATCCGCTCGTGAGAAAGACCGGGCCCCCGTAGGCGAACACGGCGGTGCCCAGGACGGCGGGGAGCCAACGGGAGCCGGGGAATGCGGGGGGAGTCCAGCCGGTCAGCGTCATCAGCATGTGGCTGTAAGCGATGACCGGGATCGTCAGCAGGAGGCTGATGCGGAACTTGCGCCCGAAGGCCGCCGCGTGACCTGCGTGGCCGCCGCCCCCGTGCTGGCCGTGGCCGTCCTCGTGGGAGCAGGCGCCGGGGGGCCGGGGGCCGGTGGAGCCACCCGGGGTGTGGTCGCCGTCCCGCCGCCGGCCGGGATCCCCTCCCGGCTCGTTCGCGTCTTGCGGGCGATTCTGGCCGTGCGTTGTGGTCTTCATGAGTTCCTCCTCTTCGGGATGTGTGAACACTATACCCCCGTAGGGTGTTCGTCAAGCGGCAGGCAGACGCCGCTGGGGGAATGTGAGGTTGGCGAACCCGTGGTGGCAAGGTCTTCGGGATGCACCCGGCCTACGCCGGGCGCGGGGTGTTACTTCCCGGCGTTCGGGCGCTTTCCGTGGTTCGCCTTGTTCTTCCGGCGTTGCTTACGCTTGCGTCCGTTCTTGCCCATGAGATCAGCAGTCTACCAACGGGAGCCCTCTGATGGACATGCCGGAACGCAGGCCGCTTCCGGGGGCCGGGATAGGCGCCGCGGGAGCCGAGTTCGAGTGGGTGGTCGAGCGCGGCAAGGTCGCGGAGTTCGCCCGCGCCTGCCTCGCCGGGGACCCGGCGCACTCGGGTGCGGACGCCGTAGCCCCGCCCACCTTCCCCGTCACCGCGACCGCCCTCTGGGAGGCCCCGGGCTCCCGGCCGGGACTGCCGGAGCCGTTCGACCCCCGCCGGGTCCTGCACGGAGAGCAGGAGTTCGTCTACGAGCGACCCCTGCGCGCGGGCGACGTCCTCACCGGCGTTACCCGGCTGGCCGACGCCTACGAGCGCACCGGGCGCCGCGGAGGGACGATGCGGTTCGCGGTCTGGGAGACGACGTTCACCGACTCGACAGGGTCTATCGTCGCCCGCTCACGCGCCACGATCATCGAGACGTCGAAGGCGCCGGAGCGGTGATCGAACCGCCGCCGCCGTTCGAGGTCCGGCTGGACCGCGCCACGCTGGTCCGCTACGCCGGGGCGTCGGGGGACTTCAACCCGATCCACTGGGACGAGGGGTACGCGCAGTCCGCCGGCTTCCCAGGCGTGTTCGCCCACGGCATGCTGACGGCCGGAATCCTTGCCGGCTATCTCACGAGGTGGCTGGGATCCGACTCCGTCCGCCGCTACAGGGTCCGGTTCTCCGGCATCGTCTTCCCGGGCCAGACCCTCACCTGCACGGGCCGGATCACGAGGTCCTACGAGGAGGACGGCCG
>DATLNZ010000012.1 GCA_035536535.1 Actinomycetota bacterium
GTTGTTGTCCCACAGCTGCCAGTCGGGCTGCCGGAGCTCCCGGAAGTACGCCGCTGGTCCGGCGAGCATCTCGGCCTGATCGGTGTGGATCGGCGAAGCCGCGTGAGGCGGGCGCCCGATGGCATCGCGGTAAGGCGCGCCGAGCTCGAGCATGTCCACGGCGCCCAAAGTCCTCTGCCCGGAGAGACTCGGGGCCAGCCACACGCCCACCGTGAGGGCGAACACAATCGTGGGGAACCAGCGGAAACGACGCCGGCTCTCACCCATTGCCGGCTCGTCCGTGGGGCCCGAAAGCGGAGCCTCCACCCGCGCTCCGGTCATGCCGCAAACTCGCGGCGGCGCCGCAGGTGGAGGGCCGTGATGGCTGCTGCCCCTGCCACCCCGGTGATGGCCCAGCCTGCGGCCCACGACCTGACGAAGCCGTAGCTGACCGATCCCACATGGTTCGGTGGGAACGTCTGCGAGAACCTGGTGGCACGTGGGTTCACGACGGGGCAGTAGATGCGGATCATCGGATGCCCCTCCCCGTCGATGAACTCCGCATGCGGACTCGGCTCCCGCACCGACGCGCCGACGCGCAGGTTGCGCGGCAGACGCAGCTCGAACGCCTGTGCCGTGGGGCCAGGCAGCCGGTACACCGCCTCGTGGCCCCGGCTGAAGTCGAGACTTGCCGAGGCGCCGGAAGACATGGCGATTGCAGACGGCGGCTGCTGCTCGACCCATATCGTCACGGCTTCCGCCTTGCAGGGCGGGGCAAGGGCAATGGCGCGTGGGGCGACGAACCCGTCATTGACGGGTTGCTCGGCAAGCGGCGCGAGGCCGCGAAAGAGCAGATCCGTGGCGTACCAGCCGTCCATGGCTCCTGTTATGACTCCCTGCTCCCGCACGAGCGCCAACGCGACCAACCACACGATCGCCAACGTTGCCCACTTCGGCCCCAGTGCAATCGCCGCTGAGACGGCAATGAGCACTGCCAAGGCGGGGAGCGCAGCGTACAGGTAGCGCCCCACGATCGTCCCGGCATTGTTGAACACGAGGTACACGATGCCCATGAGCCCGGCGAAGATGCACGGCAGCGTCGCAGCGAGCCAAATAACCCGCATCAGATCACTTCGCGGTTCAGCTCCGCTCATCACCGCGCGCTCAACGATCCCCGCCTCTGCCTTCTCCGCCCGACCCGGCTCCCGGTGGGGGGAGCTGAGCGTCCCGGATTCGTAGTCGCTGCTCGCGCGCCTGCGCCGCGTAAGCAGGACGAAGCAGGCGCCGGCCAGTGCCGCTACGACCGCGAGGTTCAGAAGCGAGCCCAGCGGAGCCGTAGGGCGAGATCCAACCGGCCACTCCCAGAAGCTCTGCCACCCCGTCGTGAAGTGCGTCCAGAGACCGGCGACGCCCGGCTTTCCACGGGCCTGAGCTCCCCCCGTGATCTCGTTCACGGCTCGACCGGCACTCAGGGCGCCGTACGTGGACAGATTGAACGCGACCCACGGCAGCAGGACCGCCACCGCCGCCATGGGCGCGACTGCGGCTCGAGCCACCGCGCCCCAGCGGCGCGGCGCTGCGGCAAGGCAGGCTCCCGCCAAAACCATGCCTACGACCAGGGCCAAGCCGATCGTCGTCGTCTTCGTGAGCACCGCTAGGCCCAAGCAGACACCCGCAACGGCCGATCGCGGGTAGCTGAGGCCACTGCGCCAGATCCAGGCGCAGGCGGCCAGAGTGGCGGCCCCCAGTGTCATCACCAATCCATCATGGTGACCGCCGCGGGAGCAGACGTGAATGCCGGCACCGCCAAAAGGACCGCCGCTGAAGCGGGCCAGGCCCACTCGTGACGAGGGAACAGCAGTCTGGCGATCAGATAGACCAGGGGGATGGTGAGCAGCGCCAGCAGCAGGGAGGCAAATCGCACCGCGTAGACGGCTGCCAGCGGCCCGAGCGGCCGAAAGGCCCGGTAGGGGAGCACCAGGGCCGCGTAGTACACAGGACCCTGGATTCCCTCGTACTGCTCCCTGAACGCCCCCCAGCGAGGATCCCGCGGGTCACTCTCGAGCGGAAGCGTCCGATGACCGCTCGTCCCCGAAGAACGGGCAATCAGAAGCACATCCTCGGACACGCGATCTTGGCCCACCCGCGGGACGCCCTCGCCTTTCGCGAGTGATTCCACATAGGCGAAGTGCTGCGCTTCGTCCAGACGGCTCCACACGTCGATCGTCATGACCCAAAACGTTCCCCTTGTCGCGGCAACCAGGAACACTCCGGCCAGCACCAGAGCGTGGATCCTCCTGGATCTCAGGGTGCTGCCTCCGAAAGGACACGCCGCATCCGCCTGGTCCAGAGGCCCAGACCAGCGGAGACCAGTACCAGGCCCGACCAGACCCACCCCCACGTCCTGACCAAGGTGTACGTGAGTACATCCGGATGCTGGGGGCCGTACTGCTGCGCGAATCGCACCGATGCCGGGTCCTGCACCGCGCAGTACAGCCGGAGGGCGGGATCGCCGTGTCGGTGGGCGAACCGCACTCGTGGGTCCCTGTCCGACCAGGTCGTCCCGATCGCCACATCCGGCGGGACGTCAATGAAGAATGAGCCGGACGGTTTGTGATCGGTTCTGAAGATGGCGACGTTCCACTCTTGGGAAATCCGTCTGGAGGTCACACCATCAACGAGGAGGGACCGGGGCGACTTGTCCCCGAACCACAGGCCCACCGCCCGGACGGGACATGCGGAGCGGGCGGCGATGGACTGGACGGGCTCGTAGGAGTCGATCCAGGCCTGCTCGACGACGGGGGCCAGGTTCGGCCGGACGAGACCTCCCGTGTAGAACAGGTCGGCGTAAGTGCGGCTCACGGCGGCGTCGCGCGCTGTCGCCACCAGCAGCACAACCGTAGCGCCCGCCATCCACCAACGAGGGCCGAGCATGATGTGCAGCCCCGCCGCAATGAGGACACAAAGCGCCGGAAACGCGCCGTACAGGTGCCTGCCGGCGACCGTGCCCTCGCCCCCGAACACGATGTAGATGATCCCCAGCATGGCCGCGAAACAGGCGGGAACACTCGCGGCCAACCAAAACAGGGCGCGGCATTCGGTCCAATCGCGTCCAGCGACCGTCCTGATCAATGCGCCCACCAGCACGACCACCACTATCCACTCGAGAGCCTTTCCGAACAGCAGGCCCGACGCACGCGTCCCCTGGATCTCCCAGAATCCACCGCCGGCGTTGGCGAAGTGAAGCGCGATTCCATCCAGGTTCAGGGGAATCTTCGGCTGCAGTCCTTCGTTGATCTTGTTCAAGGCCGCACCACCGCTCAAGGCGCCGTAGGTGCTGAGGTTCCACGCGAGCCACGGAGCAACGGCTGAAACCGCCGCCGCACCGAATGAAGCAGCGGCCGCAAAAGTCCGTCGTGCGGGCCAGCGGCGCGCCATCCACAAAAACGAAAACACGGAGATCAGCAACAGTCCCAGCAGAGTCGTTTTGGTCACGACGGCCAGACCCAGCAAAAACCCGGCGATCGCCGCGATTCGGAGGCCGGGCCCCCGGCGGAGTAGCCACGCCAGCGAGAGAAGGCATGCGGCCGCAAGCGGAACCGCCAGCGCGTCATTGCTGATCGCTGCGAGGTTTGCGTTGTAGCCGTTTATGAAGACCATCACCGCCGGGGCGAGAAGCCACACCGCCCTTCTGCGGGGGAACAGCTCTCTCGCCAGCAGGTAGACGAGTGGAATCGCGGTCAGGGAGATCAGAAGCGATGCGAGCCTGAGCCCGTAAACAGATGCCACGGGACCGAAGGGCCGCGACACCAGGTAGGGGACGCCGAGGAGGACGTAATAGGTCGGCCCCTGAACCGCTTCGTACTGCTCCCTGAACAGCCCCCACCTGGGGTCATCCGGGCTCTCCGAGACCGGATACGACCTGTACCCCGGAGTGGGCGAGTTCCGCGCGATCCTGAGGACGTCCACTGACACCCGATCTCTTCCGACCACCGGAATCCCGTCGCCCGTGGCGATGGACTCGGCATAGGCGTAGTGGTGAGCCTCATCAACGCGCCCCCAGACCTCGATCAGGCCAACCCAGAAAAGGCCCCGGAGCAGACCGATGGCGCACAGCACGCCGATAAGGAGCAGATGCCCGCGCCCAGGCCGGGGCGGGGGCGGGTCCGAGGTCACGCCGTGGGGGCTCGGACGCCCCTCATGTAGTTGCGCACGTGAAGCCTGACCAGCTTCCAGCCGCCGCGTTTCCTGTAGTGAACGACCCTCTTCGCCAGGTGAAGGGGCGATCGGCGTCTGGCCGCCTCGCGACGTTGTCCCGGGAGCGCATAGCCGGCCAGCTTGTCAGGTGCACGCACCGGCTCTGAGCAAAACCTGTCCAGTGGATCCAGCACCCGGGCCCAGGTCAGTTCGGGTCGAAGCTCCGCAATCCTCCGCTTGCACTCCTCGACCAGCAATGGCTCCTCGAGCATCCTGCGCAGCGCCTCTGCAAAGCCATCCACGTCTCCTGGCGCGACCGTCAACCCCAGCCCGCGCCTCTCGACCAACTCGCTCAGGGCGTCTCCGGTCGTCGCGATCACCGGCAGACCCGCCCAGAAGTAGTCCAGGACTCGGGTGCGATACGAAAACGTGGTCTCGACGTGCAGATGGTGGCAGGAAACGCCGATGTCCGACTCGAGCAGGTAGTTGGCACGGTCGGCGTACTCGACCCAGTCCTCGTTGAAGAAGACGTGACTGCCGTCGAGCCCCAGATCCGAGCTCAGGCGGCGCGCCTCGACCGCCATACGCATCTCCGGAACATCCGGGTTCGGGTGCGCCAGACCCATGAAGAACAGCTTCAGCTCCGGGTGCCGCTCACGCAGTTTGTCGACCGCGCGGATCACCGTCAGGGGATCGAACCAGTTGTAGATGCCTCCTCCCCACAGGATCACGCGGTCCTCGGGACCGATACCCGGCACTACGCCCTTGAGCACTCCCCGCGTCTGCTCCGGCGACTTCTGCGGGATGCCGAACGGAACCACCTCGACGAGCTCACGAAGGGTCGGGTCTGTGTCGTACGTGTGCGGGTTGACCCTGCCCAGAGCGGCCAGCTGACCCAGCCAGAAGTCCCGCTGCTTGTCGCTGGCGCAAATGAAGTAGTCACACTGGCGCAGCTGCTCGTTTATCACCCCCAGATCGGAACCCGCTATGGCCATCCTCCGCTCGGGCTCGGCCTCACGCAGCATTTCGAGGCTTTCGAGGTGGAACGGGTCATAGATGTCCGCCACGAGGATCTTCCCGCTGGATGCCACGTCCGGATACAGGTACAGGATGAAGCCCTGGAAGATCACGATGTCGGACCAGTCCAGGTGACGAGCGAGGTTGCTCTTGCTGACCAGGTGCAGCTCGAACCCGTCCGGCTTGAGGTCCGGCTTGCGGTGCACGAGCATCCGGACCTCGTGCTTCTGAGCCAGGTGCCGCGCCATCTCCCAGGCCCTGATCGCGGGACCGGCCATCTTGGCTGAGATGGTGTCGGCCGTGATGATGAGCACGTTGGTCTTTGCCCTGAACAGGTCCTTTATGCCGAACACGTCCGTCACGTAACCGAACAGCTGCAAAAACCACTTGTTCGAGTCGTTGGGTAGCAAAGCCTGTCGGAACAGCGGCGCGATCTCACGGTCCGAACGCTTCCTGCGGTCCTGGACGAAGGCCCGTCTCTCCAAGACCCCCGGAAGACGACGTCCTACCTCTGAGACCGCCAGCAGGTGTGCCATGGCCAGAGCAGGCACCGGCTCGTCTTCTCCGGTCCACGCCTCAGGCTTCCGAGCCAGGTCGTACTTGTCCCTGTCGGCGCCGAAGAAACTGAAGCCGCGTTCCACGGTCAGCCACAGCGAGGCCGCCACCACCTTGTCGAGATGGTCGCCCTCGTAGTTTTTGAGGATCGTGTACAGAGCGTTGCGCTCGAGCAGAAACCGTTCCCGTTCGTAGCCAAAGCGCTTGGCGGTTCCGTGGTGCCGGTGATAGACCAGCGACGAGGGTTCATACAGCACGCGGTATCCCATCAACCAGAGCCGCCATCCGAGATCAACGTCTTCGAAGAATGCGAAGTACTCGTCATCAAAGCCGCCGACGTCCAGAAACAGCTGACGGCGCATGAACATCGCGCAACCCGACGGAAACAGCGTCTCGCCGGGCCGGTCGTACTGGCCCTCGTCGGGCTGATCGCCCCCTACGTTGAAGCCATGCCCGTAAAACGCCAGGCCCCCGCCCGCATAATCGATCTTCGAGCCGTCGGAGCTCACGATCTTTGATGCGACAGCTCCGACGTCGATCGCTGAGCGCAGGGTCTCGACCCCGCGGGCAATCCAGGTCGGGTGCGCGCGAGCATCGTTGTTGATCAAGGCGATCACGTCGCCGGTGGCCGCCTCGACCCCGGCGTTGTTGCCTCCCGCAAACCCTCTGTTGCGCGGGAGGGCCTCAACCTTGACCTCCGGCCACCGGTCTCTCAGATGCTGGACCGAGCCGTCCGACGAACCGTTGTCGACGACCAGGATCTCCAGGGGGCCGGAATACACCTGCTTGAGAAGAGACTCCACGCAATCGTCAAGGAGTTCCTTGCCGTCGTAGTTGACGACGATCACGGAGACGCTGAGAGATGAGCTGCTCGACTCAGGCAAGCGCGTTCCTCCACGAGTTCGGGGGGCTGCCGGCCACGTTACACGACCACTCGCGGGGCTCGACCGGCCCCGCAGCACCGCGCCCAGCCCGGTCAGTCACGACTCAGGGTGGCCGTGCAAGGAAAGTAGAAGGGACCCCCGCTGGCAGTGGAGATGGTGTTCACCACCCGAAACGCGTAGGCCTTCTCGAGCCAGTGGTACTGAGTTGTTTCGTCCGGTGAGTGAAGCGAAAGAGTGATCCGATAGGCACCCTCGAGCAGCGGCAGGGCGCTGAACTTGAAGCTGGCCGTCGCAGAGCCTTGCAGCGTCCCCACCGACGTTTCGTGCAAACCGGTGTTGGTGCCGAAAAGATGTCTGCCTGCGGTGTCGTAGAAAGCCATGCCGACCCGGGGGTCCTCGACCGGCTTCTGAGCGTTGATCCTCACGCGCAGCTCCATCGGTTCACCAGGGTGGAAGATCTGCTGGGGTGCGCCGTCCGGGGCGTGCAGCGAGATCTCCTCGAACCGGACGTCCCCGGTCCCATGTTCGGCATAGGGCGCATCAGACAGCGGAGCATCGCCGTGCAGCTCTCGGCGAAACTGCAGGATCACCTCGTTGGGCTTTCCGTCGGCGGAGACCCTGCCCTGGTTGAGCAGGATCCCGCGGCTGCAGATCTGCCGCAGCATGTCCACCGCGTGCGTGACGAACACGATCGTCCGGCCCTCGCGCTGAAATCCACGGATCTTCTCCAGACACCTCTCCTGGAACCGCTCGTCGCCCACCGCGAGGACCTCGTCGATGAGGATGATCTCGGGATCGACGTGGACGGCGACCGAGAACCCGAGCCGGACGTACATTCCGCTGGAGTAGTGCTTGACCTGCATGTCGATGAACTGCTCCAGTTCCGAGAACCCCACGATCTCGTCGAAGTACCGGTCGGTCTCCTTTCGTGACAGCCCCAGGATTGAGGCGTTCATGTACACGTTCTCCCGCCCTGTCAGGTCTGGATGAAAGCCGGCCCCCAGCTCCAGGAGACTGGCCAGACGGCCGCTCGTCTCGATGATTCCGCTAGTCGGACGCAGGATCCCGGCTATGAGCTTCAGCAGCGTGGACTTGCCCGACCCGTTCGGGCCGATGAGCCCCACCGTCTCACCCCTGGGGATCTCCAGAGAGACGTCGCGGAGCGCCCAAAACTCCTCGTAGGAACGGCGCCGGAACGCGATGACCCGCTCCTTCAGCGAAGTCGCACGTTCGTGGTACAGGCGGAAGCGCTTGCTGACATCGCGGACGCCAATCGCCAGTGCCAACTAGATCTCCTCCGCGAAGCCCTCTTCGAGCCGGCTGAATGCAAACCACGCGAAAACCAGGAGGACCAGCCCGGCAGCGGCCGTGTAAGCGAGCCTGGACAGGTACCAGCTGAGAGGCGCGTCCACCAGGATTCTCTGGACCGTCCCATCGGGGCGTTGCGCCGACACCTTTCCGTATACGCCTCTCTGGAAAGCCATCACCACCGACGTCATCGGGTTCGCCAGGTAGAGCTTGAGCGCAAGCCTTCCCTGCGCGCTCTGCGAAAGGCGGTCGTAGACCAGAGAGACGGGGTAGACGATCGGGGTGAGCCAGAACCAGGCGAGCAGCAGCAGTTCGAGAAGGTGCTGGAGGTCGCGGAAGTAGACGTTGCAGGCCGACCACAGCAGGCAGAGCCCGGTCAGGACCAGGACCTCCACCACCAGAGCCAGCGGGACCAGAGCCAGGGCCTTGAGGTCCACCGGGTACCGGAGGACCAAGACGGTCACCGCCAGGACGACGAACTGCAGCAGGAAGTGGATGAGTGCCGCGCCCAGCGCGGACAGCGGCAGAATCTCGCGGGGAAAGTAGACCTTGGTCACGAGGTTGGCGTTCGAAACGATCGAGCCTGAAGCGCCCGACATAGCCGCCGCGAAAAGGTTCCACGCCAGCAGCCCGGACAGCAGGTAGATCGGGAACTGGGGTATGCCCGTCCGCAGGAAGACCGTGAACACCACCGAGAACACGACCAGGTACAGCGCCGGGTTCAGCATCGACCAGAAGAAGCCCAAAATCGAGTTCTTGTACCGAACCTTGAGCTCTTTGCGGACGCAGTTACGGAGCAGGTCCCGGTACCTGAACAGGTCCTTGAGCCTCTGCAGGGGATGCGAGCGGCGGGTGATCTCGCGAAGCACCGGCTCGGGCGGCGCCGGCCTCATGGAGCAGCCCGGGACTGAAGGCGGTTCCAGTACTGGCCGGCCGCGGGCGCCGATTCGCGCAAAAGCGAATCGACGTCTCCGTCGGCGCCCACAGCCAGCAACCGCTCGAACTCGGCCGCCGTCGCGGCGTGATCGGGGTGGCGACTCAGTGCATCGAGCAGACACCTGCCGTCCAGCACCGGACCCGACCGCGAGTCGAACCAGATCTTCTCGCCGGCCGACAGAGCCAGCACCTCGTTGTCACAGACTTTGCGCGCGCGTTGGATGAGCCTCCGGGCCGCGAGCGCCGCGGGAGCCCCCGACCAGAACTGCCTGAGGACCCGCCTGCTTCCCCGACCATGAGGGCCTTGAAGAAGGACGTTGCGGGCATGTGCGACCAGCCGCCGCGTAACCACCCCCGCCGCGCGGGACGACTCGAAGCCCTTGACGACAGTCCACAACAGGTTCCTCTCGGCGTTCACAAAGGCGTAGTCGTCCGGTTGCCTCCCGGCTGTCGCGGAGTGCTCGTGAAAGACCAGCGCGTCCGGAGCCGTCTGGAACCGATAGCCGGCGAGATTGGCCCTCAGGCACCAGTCCACGTCCTCGTAATACGAACCGAATGTGACGTCCAAGGGTCCGACGTGATCCTCGAACAGATCCCGCCGCAACAGGGCCGCCGCGAAGTGACACCCGAAGACGCGCCGCGGCCGGTCGTACTGGCCGATATCGGGCTGGCCGATGCCGCGGCTGTCGGCTCGGCCGTCGGCGAACAGAACAGACCCCACGGAGTTGATCAGGTCCGGCCAGGAGGCGAACTTGATCTTCGGGGCGATACCCGCCACGAGAGGGTCCAGGTGCATGGCGTCGGCCATCACCTCCACGGCGCCCGGCGCGAGCCATGCGTCGTCGTTGAGAAGCAGGACAAGCTCGCGGTTGGCGCGGCCGATCCCACGCATCGCTGTCCCGCTGAACCCGGCCCCCCCACCCGTCCACACACAACGGTCTCCGGCTCCGGGTACTTGCGTTCCTTCGGGGGCGTCGATGGCAACGATGACCTCGACGTCCGGGGGGATCGATGCCAGGCATCTTCCCAGCATCAGTGGTTCGCGTCCGAGCGTGGGGACGACCGCGGTTACGGCCTCTCCCGGCGATCGGCCGGTCATCTGCCGCAGAGCGACTCCCTCAGCGGCCCCTCCCCCCCGACGGGAGTGAGCGCCAGAACCACGTCGCCCGGACGCACCTGATCCGCACGGTCGACATGGGACCAGCGGCCGTTTCTCTGCAGCGCCATCAGCAGCGACTCCGACGGCATCGGGATGTCCGACACCGAGCAGCCCACGCAAGGCGCCCCGTCGGGGATGAAGACCTCTACGATCTCCAGGCTCGAGCGCCTGAGACTGGCCAGCCGGAACAGATCTCCCGGCTCGACCTCCTGGTGGATGGTCGCCATCAGCAGGTGCGTCGACGAGACGGGGTGCTCGACTCCCGCTCGGCGGAACAGGTCGAAGTTCTTGGGGTCGTTGACCCGCGCCACGACGTTCGCGACCTTGAACAGCTTCGCCGACACCTCGCTGACGACGAGGTTGACCTGATCCTCACCGGTAGCCGCCACCAGAGCGTCGGCCCGCTCGGCACCTGCGTCGCGAAGCGTACGGACCTCGGTGCCGTCGCCGTAGAGGGCCGCTTCCGGGAACCGCTGGAGCAGCACCGCGTGCCGAGACCGGTCCTGCTCGAGCAGGACGACCTCCTGGCCTTCGTCGAGCAGCGCCGCGGCCAGGCTCTCGCCCACCTTGCCGCCGCCGACGATGATGGCGAACATCAGCTTTCGCTTTCCAGGGCGTCGCGGACGCGGCTTACCAGGGTCACGGTGGGGCACACGGTCCTTATCCCCTGGCCGGCGTAGAACTCCGCCAGTTCGATGTCGTAAACGCGTGCCACCACGTTTCGTACCCCGAACTTCGACCTGCCCAGTTCGGCGGCCATGATGTTGAGGTTGTCGTCCTCGCTGACGGCGGCCAGCGCGTCGGCCCCCCTGGTTCCGGCCCTTTCCAGAACGTCCTCATCGACTCCGCTGCCTACGACCAGGGAGCCCGCGAAGTCCGAGGGCAGCCGGCGGAACGCGTCGACGTTGCCAGCCACCACAGCCACCTCATGACCGTCGTCCACGAGGTTGAGGGCGAGGCGAGAGCCGACCTTTCCGCAGCCGATGACGACGTAGCGCATCAATCAAGCCTACGTCGTTTGACCCGCGACCCCGTCCTCTCGAGGATCACGTCACACGGGGCGTTGCGAAACACGTACTCGCTGGTCCGCCCCCACTCGCCGTAGCGCTTGTTCGTGCCGCCCATCACGATGAGGTCGGCCCCCTCGCGCTCGGCGACATCCACTATGGCCTTGCCGGCGAACCGGCTCTTTGTCACCCGGCCGCGGATCCGCACGCCGTAGCTCCGGCCGATGAGGCCGGCCTCCGCGACGGCCTCGCCGGCCTTTCGCGTCTCCTCGGGAAGGTCCGCGGTGGGGGGAAGCGACATAGGGACCTCCACCACATAGAGCACCTCCACCTCCGCATCGTCCGGCCTGGCCAGCTTGCAGGCCAGCGAGACCATGCGGTCCGACGTGAGCGTCCCGACGGTGGGCACGAGGATCTTCCGGAAGATCATCTCCTCGGTGGCCTCGGCGGCGCGCTCGGCTATGTGCGCGTCGACCTCCCGCCCCGAGCGCCGGCCCGGCCGGACCACGACGACCGCCACCAGAAGGAGCGCAAGCACCCCCCCGATCAGCAAGCCTTCGGGCAAAGCCGTTCCTCAACCCCCCGGTGGGGGCCCGGGGTCAGCTGTCGTCGGAGCCCACCGCGTCCTCGGGCGAGGGTGTCAGCCCCTGGCCGCCCCGTCCGTCCGCCGGACCCTGCCCCGGAGGCGGCACGCTCGCCGGACCCGACGGAGCCCCCTGGACGGGAGTCACGGGGGCCGGGGGAGGCTGCACCGCGGGCGTGTGCTGCGCCGGGGCTGCGGGGGCCGGGGGTGGCTGGACCACAGGGGCGTGTTGCGCGGGTGCCGGAACCGGGACGGAGGCTGCCGGTGACCCCTGCTGCAGCGTCCCGGCAGCAGTCGCGGCGCCCGTAGGTGCGGGCTGAGGAGGCTGCGTCGCCCCCTCGGGGGCCCCCGTCGGGCGGGCGCCGGGAGCCGGCGGTTCCACCTCCAGGATCCCCGACTTGCGGGCCTTGGAGACCGCGACCGCGACCACGATCCCGACCACGGCCACACCGGCCACCAACGCGCGGACCGCCGGGTCGTCGTTGAAGTGGACCACCTGCCCGGCAATGAGCAGGGCGACCAGGTTCATGACCTTGATCAGAGGGTTCAGGGCCGGACCCGCCGTGTCCTTGAACGGATCTCCGACGGTGTCGCCGATGACGCTCGCCTTGTGGGCGTCCGACCCCTTGCCTCCGTAGTGGCCCTCCTCGATCAGCTTCTTGGCGTTGTCCCAGGCGCCGCCGGCATTGGAGAGCTGAACCGCCAGCAGCTGCCCGGTGAGGATCACGCCGGCCAGAAAGGCGCCCAGGGGAGCGGCGCCCAGGGCGAAACCGACCGCGATCGGAGTGAGGACGGCGAGCAGGCCCGGTGTAGCCAGCTCGCGCAGCGAGTCGCCGGTCACGATGTCCACGACGCGGGCATAGTCCGGCTTCTCCGTACGGTTCATGATCCCGGGGTGCTCCCGGAACTGCCTTCTGACCTCGTGGACCACGCGGGCCGCGGCGCGCTCGACGGCTCGGATCGTCAGAGCCGAGAACATGAACGGGACGGCTCCCCCGATCAGCAGGCCGACCAGCACGAGGGGCTCGTCAATAGGGATCGAGAACACCCGGCCCGTCACGTCCCGGACCGTGTCACGGAACGACCCGAACAGCGAGGTCGCGGCGATGACCGCGGTCGCGATGGCCATTCCCTTGGTGATCGCCTTGGTTGTGTTCCCAACGGCGTCCAGGTTCGCCATGATCTCGTCGGCCCGGCCCCCGAGCCCTCCGGACATCTCCGCGATGCCGTGGGCGTTGTCGGAGATGGGGCCGTAGGTGTCCATGGACACGATGACGCCGACCGTCGTGAGCATTCCCATGCCGGTCAGAGCGATGGAGTACAGGGCGAAGTTCACGTCTCCGCCGCCGAGGAAGAACGCGGCCGCGATCGCCGCGGCGATGACCAGGATCGAGTAGACCGTCGACTCGAGGCCGACCGAAAACCCGGACAGGATCGTGGTCGCCGGTCCGGTCTGCGTTGACGCCGCGATCTCCTGGACGGGCTTGCGCTTCGTCGAGGTGTAGTGCTCGGTCAGGACCTGGATCGCAGCGGACAGCAGGAGGCCGAAGATCACGGCCCAGCCGACGCGCAGGTCTCCCACATACAGGTGCGCGACGACCATCACCGCAACGGCGGAGATGGCACCGGATACGAAGAAGCCCCGGTTGATGGACTTCATCCCGTACTCGTCCTCGCTGCGCGGGCGCACCATCTGAATCCCGATCATCGACGTGATGACGCCGATCGCGCGCACGAACAGCGGGAACATCACACCGATCGCCGCCTGGCGCGGGTTGTTGCCGCCGCCGAAAGCGAAGAAGCCCAGGATCAACGACGCGACGAGAGTCACCTCGTAGGACTCGAACAGGTCCGCGGCCATTCCGGCGCAGTCGCCGACGTTGTCGCCCACGTTGTCCGCGATGACTGCGGCGTTGCGCGGGTCGTCCTCGGGGATGTTCTGCTCGACCTTCCCGACCAGGTCGGCGCCGACGTCGGCCGCCTTGGTGAAGATCCCCCCACCGACCCGCATGAACATCGCCAGCAGGGCCCCGCCGAAGCCGAACCCGACGAGGACCTGCGGTGCTCCGCCCTGGTAGCCGAGGAAGATCGCGGTCGCGCCCAGGAGGCCGAGCCCGACCGTGAACATTCCCGCCACGCCGCCTGCGCGGAACGCGATCGTCATGGCCTCCCGGTAGCTGCGCCGGGCGGCGGACGCGACCCGCACGTTCGCCCTCACCGCCAGGGACATCCCCACGTACCCGGTGAGGGCCGAGAAGCCGGCGCCGGCGACGAACGCAATCGACCTGGCTATCTTGATGCCCAGGTCCGGTGCGGGCAGGGCCAGCAGGATCAGAGTGAGCAGGGCCACGAACACCCTCAGCGTCTTGAACTGCCGGGCCAGGTAGGCCCGGGCCCCCTCGCGGATCGCCAGCGAGATCTCCTGCATCGTCTCCGTTCCCTCGTCCTTGGCCAGAACCTGGCGGACGAGGTACCAGGCGAACGCCAGAGCGAGCAGCGAGATCACGAGGATGATCCACAGTGAGGTAATGTCGAACCGGCTCAGTTCTATGTCGAGTGTTTTCGCCTCAGACATCCTTCGGATTCCTCCTCGGTGAACGGGGTTGGGAGCAGGTATGAACAACGCCCGCTCCTAGGGCCGTCGGGATTCTACACGACGCACAACGGAGGCCAGCGACGACCCAGCTCCGCGCGCTCAGCGAAAGCCGGCGAGCCTACGCGATAGCTTCCGTGGTCGGTCTCGTGACCGTGGCGGCCCTTCTCGGCCTCCGACCGGAGGACGGCCCGCAACGGCCCCGGCCGACCCCTCAGCCGGCCATCCCCGCGACCGCCCGCGAGCCGCTGGGAGTGCTGGAGGGAACCACCGACGCGGTCAGGGACATCCAGACCAGCGAGCTCTCGGCGCTGCTGACCGACCTCTACCAGCGTGCGTTCCTTCCACCCCTTCCCCCGCCGGCTGCGACGGCGGCCAAGCGGACCGGTCCGCCTCCGACGCCGGTACCTCGTCCGGATCCGGCGGAGCTGGTGACGCAGGAGGCCCAGCCGGCATTCGCCTCCGGCCGCACCGCCTTCGCCTCCGGCGACGCTACGGTCCGGGACGGCAGGGTCTCGTTTGCCGGGATGGTCCTGACCGAGCAGGACCGTGGCGTGACGGCTCTCCTGGAGGTCGAATTCACCGGGACGGGCAGCGTGCCGGTCGCAGGGACCGCGGTCCGGCCCCTGCGTTTGAGGCAGGCGGGCCAGCTGTACTGCATCCGGACCGACCAGGGCTGGCGGCTGGGCGGCTTTGACGTCCAGCTCACCGCGGAGCGGGAAGTACCTCCGCCGTCGGCAAAGGCTCCGGCGCCCCGAGCGGTCGCCCTAGCCAGGTGGATGCCTTGAGCAGCAGGATCGCGCACGGACGCCTCGCTACCGTGGCCCTCGTCTCGGCGGGGCTCCTGGGAGCACCGTCGGCGACGCCGTCGCCTTCTCCGGCTCCCGTCTTCGAGCTGCACAGGACCGCCGCGGCGGCGCACTCGGACCCCTTCCAGGTCAACCCCCTGTTCGTCCTCGTGGTGGGAAGCGACGTCCGCGAGGGGGACCCGGAGAGGGGCCGGGCGGACAGTCTGCACCTGATCTCGCTGAACACGTCCGCTATGCGGGGCACCATCCTCGGCATCCCCAGGGACGTCCAGGTGGACATCCCCGGCCAGGGGCCCGGCAGGATCAACAGCGCGCTGCAGCACGGCGGGATCAACAGGCTCGTCGAGGCCGTCTCGAAGATGGCGGGGGTGCCTATCCACTACTGGGCCCTCACGGAGTTCACGCGCTTCCGCAAGCTTGTGGACGACCTGGGGGGCCTCGAGGTCACGGTCCCCTACCCGATAACCGAGCCGCTGTCCGGAGCGAACTTCCCCGCCGCGGGGCCGCGGCGCATGGGCGGAGTCGACGCGCTGGCTTTCGCACGGGTGCGATACGGCATCCCCGGGGGGGACTTCGGCCGGACCCTCAACCAGGGGACCATGCTCCAGGCGGCACTCGCGTCGTTCCAGTCCGGGACGCGCGACCCCAAGAGCCTGCTGCGCTGGCTCAAGGCCTTCCGGGCACACGTGCACACGGACGTACCGGTCAAGGACCTGGTGAAACTGGCGAAACTGGGGCTCGGCATCCACTCCGGGGCGATGGCCAACGCGGCGCTGCCGGCGGTCCCCGGGTCGGCCGGGGGTGCCAGCGTGGCGTTCCTTGCGCCCGAGGCCGGACCCATGCTCCAGAACTTCCGCGACGACGGGATGCTGTAGACCGCCCGTGGAGGCCGGGACGTTCGTCGAGGAACTGATGTCCCGCGAGGATTACGAAGGCCAGGTCGCGGTCCGGCGCACCCTCCCCCCGCGCGAGGCCGTGTTCGGGACCCTGTCGGCGCAGCTGCACCCCCAGGTGGCCTCCGCTCTCGACGCAGCGGGGATCCTGCGCCTGTACTCGCACCAGGCCCAGGCCATCGACCGTTTGCTTCGCGGCCGGCACACCATTGTGGCCACCGGCACCGCGTCCGGTAAGACGCTGTGCTACCACGTCCCCGCGTTCGAAGCCGCCCTATCGGGCGGAACTGTGCTCTACCTGTGCCCGACCAAGGCCCTGGCGCAGGACCAGTTGCGCCAGGTGGCCCGGTTCGGTTTGCCGCAGGTCGTGGCCGACATCTACGACGGGGACACGCCGAGCCACGTGCGGGGCGCCATCCGCCGTGAAGCGAACCTCGTGCTGACCAATCCGGACATGCTCCACGTCGGGATTCTTCCGAACCACGCGCGCTGGATGCGGTTTCTGCGCTCCCTGCGCCTGGTCGTGATCGACGAGGCGCACGTGCTTCGCGGGATTTTCGGCTCCCACGTCGCCCTGGTGCTCAGGAGGCTCCGGCGCCTGGCGCGCCACATGGGGGCCGAGCCGGTGTTCGCGCTCGCGTCGGCCACCATAGGCAACCCAGGACAGCACGCCTCGGCGCTCACGGGCCTGGAGGTCGGCGAGGTCACCGGCGACGGGGCGCCCGCCGGGGAAAGACACTTCATTTTCTGGAACCCCCCGCTGGACGAATCCAAGGACGGACGGCGGAGGTCGTCCAACTTCGAAGCGGCCGTGCTGCTGTCCGAGCTTGTGGCGCACGGGGCGAAGTCACTGGCGTTCTCCAAGAGCCGGATCGCGGCGGAGCTTGTGGCCCGCTACGCCTCGGACAGGCTGCCGGACCACGTGTCGCCGGCAATCGCGGCCTACCGGGCCGGGTACCTGTCGTCCGAAAGGCGCGACATCGAACAGGGGCTTCAGGAAGGACGCTACGTCGGCGTGTCGGCCACCAACGCCCTCGAGCTGGGTGTGGACATCGGCCACCTCGACGGGGTCGTGCTCAACGGGTTCCCCGGAACGGTCGCCTCGGCCCGCCAGCAGGCCGGACGCGCCGGACGTGCCGGCCAAACCTCCGTCGCGTTCGTGGTCCCACAGGACGAACCCCTGGACCAGTTCTACGTCCAGCACTCCGACCAGTTCTTCTCCAAGCCTCACGAAGCGGCCCTCGTGAACCCGGACAACCCCCACGTCCTGCGCCCTCATCTGGGCTGCGCCGCCTATGAACGGCCGCTGGACCCACACGACGTGGACCTGTTCGGCCCGGCGTGCGACGAAGTCGGGGCGTCGATGGTGGAGTCGGGGGAGCTGCGGGAACGCCGGGACAGGTTGTTCTGGTCGGCCGGACGTCCTCCCGCCCCCGACGTGGACATCCGCGCCGCCGGTGGACGTCCGTACCGGATCGTGGAGTCGACGACAGGCCGGCTCGTCGGGTCCGTCGACTCGGCCAGGGCCTTCACCGACACCCACCCCGGCGCCGTCTACCTTCACCAGGGGGAGACCTACCGGGTGACGCAGCTCGTGCCGGAGGACCGCGTGGCTCTAGTGTCACCGGCCCCCCGCAACGAGTACACCCAGGCGCGCGTGGACCACGACCTGGAGGTCCTTTCTGTGGACCGCTCGTCCACCCTCGGCGACGCCGGCCTGTACACAGGCAGCGTCCGCGTCACTGACCGCGTGACCGGCTACCAGCGCAAGCGGCTTCCGGACGGGGAGGTCATCGAGATCGCCGATCTGGAGCTTCCCCCGCAGACGCTGGTCACGAGGTCGGTCTGGTACACGATCCCGGAGAGCCGGCTGCTCGACTGCCTGGAACCGATCCGCCCGGACCTGGAGGTGGCGCTCAGCTCGCTGCATGCGGCCGAACACGCATGCATCGGACTCCTGCCGGTGTTCGCGATGTGCGACAGATGGGACATCGGAGGGCTGTCCACGTACCTGCACGCCGACACGGGACTGCCCACGATTTTCCTGTACGACGGGTACCCCGGCGGCGCCGGCATCACCGACCACGCGTTCGCCGTCGCAGCAGAGCATGTCGGGGCGACCCGCGACCACGTCAGCCACTGCCCCTGCGCGACGGGCTGTCCGTCCTGCGTCCAGTCGCCGAAGTGCGGCAACTGGAACCAGTACCTGAACAAGCCCGGAGCAGTGCTGGTCCTCTCGCTTCTCGCAACCGGCGTCACGGCGGACACGGCCCCCTGAGGAGGATGGCCGGCCTGAGTCAGCCCGAGCCGGCGGCGGTGGACTGAAGGACGTCGAGTCCCACGGCACCCTTCATCTCGTAGGTCACGCCGTCGTCCCACCAGATCAGCTCCGCCGGCCAGGGCCAGGTGTGGGGGCCGAGCGTACGTCCGCATTCCCTGCCGGCAGCGGGCAGCCCGTCCACGGACACACGCCTGAAGGGCGGGGACGCGGCGGCGACCAGCTCGTCGAGCTCAGGCGCCCGTGACGACGGAGTCGCCCTGAGGCTGAGCCCGCCGTACTCGTACAGGAGCATTTCGTTGACCGGGTCCGGAACACGGCCGCAGGCGAGCATGACCAGGACGCCGCCCCCCGGCATCCGCACGGCCGGGCCGGGCTCCCAACCGGGGCCCAGAGGCAGCTTCATCCCCAGGCGGACGCGCGCCTCGTCCAGGGTGATTAGGTCCCGGTCGCGGAAGTCGGCCCGGGGAGGGGAAGCGACGGGTTTGCGGACCGCCTCCGGCCACCAGTAGTGGCCGACCATCGATTGCGCGGCGTCCACGTACAGCCACACCTCGTTGGACACCACCGCCACCTCGCCGGCGAGGTCATCGGGGAACGGGATCCCACCCGGGTACACCAGGCCCCCGGACTGCAGAAAGCGCCCTCCGAGCTGCAGCCGCCATACGCCCCCGTCGTCATCGGGGTCAAAGCCCGTGTGCCGCCGGACGTCCTGCGCATCCGCGGGACCCCATCCCAGCAGCCACCGCGGACCGCGCGGCACGAGGCCGCCGCTTCCCCTCCATGACAACGCCAGAAGCTCCGCGGCGCGCTCGTTCACCGTGCCCTGCGGCACCCGGTCACCGCGAGACCCGCTACAGGAAGACCCGGCTGCGGGTCAGCACGGCCCACGCCGAAACCATGAACACGCCGATCGCCGCGGGCAAGGCGGTCTTGCGCCGGCGCGCCTCGGGGGTCGGCGGCGGAGCGGCCTGCTCGGGCTCGACCAGGACATCGGTCTCCTGGGGGCCGGGGAACTCCTTGTTGTCGAATGGCAGGATGGTCGAGAAAGGCGCGTCCGGCACGGGCGGCTTCTTGTTGCGCACGACGACAGGCTGTCCCCGTTTGGGCTCCGGGGTCGCGGAGGCGAGGGGGACGGGGGTGGGCGTGAGCGACGGCGCAGGCGTCGGCTCCACCACGGTTCCCGCCTTGGCGGAACGTTCGGATAGCACGGAACTGATGCCTGATTCCGGGGTCACAACGCTTCGCCGGGTCACCTGCACCTTGTACCAGTAGGACCCCGGTTTCACCTCATCGAGGTGGCTGTTGCGCTTTGTGTCCAGGATCGGCTCGTAGTCGGAAGACCTGGGCGGGTCATCCGGACCCTCGCCCTTGGCTCTGTACAGGGTGAAGGATTCGAAGTCCGGTTCGGGAGCGGGCTTCCACTCGACCGTCACCCCCTTGGTGGTGGCCGTGACGACGGTGGGTCGCGCCGGGACCTCCGGGAAGTTGTCCACGAGAATGCCCTTGCGGTTGCGTGTCGCCCTTGTCGAGTCGGGCGAGTGGTTCTCGGCCCGCACCTCGAACGTGTACTTGCCGTTGAAGGGCGTCGCGGCGTCGGTGTCCCAGGTGACCGTGTACGTGCCGGAGGAAGGCGCGCTGCTGAAATCGGGAAAGTCGAACACCTTGGCCAGGCCCGAGGTCGGGGGCGGCTCGACGTCCTCGCGGATCAGATGGACCTCCACTCGCCGAAGCCTGGCGACGGTGCCACCCGAGTCGACCGAAAACCTGACGTTGTGCGTTCCCCGCAGCACCTGTCCCGTTCGGGGCGTGCATTCGGGCACGGGAGCCGGCGGGGGATCGGGCTGAGGCGTCGGCGTTGGGTCGGGGCCGGGTGTGGGGGGCTCAGGGCAGTCAGCTCCGAAGGTGATTGCCGGTACGGCCACGGCGGCAGGAGCAGGCAGCACCACCACCGCCGAGACCACGGCAAGCGACGCCGAAGCCCCCAGCAGGCGTTTCACCAACGATCCGCCACTCATTGCCAGCCCTTCGCGATTTGGACAGCCACAATTACAAACGCCCGAAACCCCCGCCGGGGCACTCCCTGGGCCCCCGTTCCGCGTCCACCTGCCTGACTCCGGCCGCGGCGACGTCCCTACAATGACCGCTCATGGACTTTATGTTCACTCCCGAACAGGAGGCATTCCGCGACTTCGTGCGGGACTTCTCCCGCCGCGAGCTTCGCCCCCACTCCTCCGAATGGGACAAAGCAGGCTCTCTGCCCAGGGACGTCTACCAGGCCATGGCCGAGGTCGGACTGGTTGGAATCCGGCTGGACCCCGGCTCCGGCGGACAGGGGGCCGACTGCGTCACCACCGGCATCGCGTGCGAGGAGGTGTCCGCGGCGGACTTCTCGGCGGGCTACCTGGTCTTGATGCCCACGCTGGTCGGCGAGTGCATCCAGTTGGGGGCAACCGACCAGCAGCGGGCCCAGTGGCTCGAGCCTATTGCCTCCGGCAGGTCGATTCCCGCCCTCGCACTGACCGAGCCGGAGGCGGGATCGGACGCGCGAAGGCTGGCGATGCGAGCGGACCGTCACGACGACACGTACGTCCTCACCGGGGAGAAGACCTCGGTGTCGCTGGGCGAGACCGCCGACGTGTGCGTCCTCTTCGCGCGTGCTCCGGCCGGCATCACCGCACTGATGGTGGACCTGTCCACGCCCGGGATTGCCCGCCAGGTGTTCTCCGACCTCGGGACCAGGGCGATCGGCAGGGCTGCGCTCGCGTTCGACGGGGTGGAGGTACCCGTGGCGAACCGGCTGGGGGAGGAGGGGCAGGGGTTCGCACTCGTGATGAAGGCATTCGACTACTCGCGCGCCCTCATCGCGCTCATGTGCCTCGGAGCGGCCCGCGAGTCGCTCGCCGAAGCCATCGCATACACCAAGCAGCGGCAAGCCTTCGGGAGGCCCGTGATCCTCAACCAGGGTGTTTCTTTCCCGCTCGTGGAGCACTCGACCTATGTCGAGGCGGCCAGGCTTCTTGCATACAAGGCTCTGTGGCTCAACGATGCCGGTTTGCCGCACACGATCGAGGCGAACATGTCCAAATGGTGGGCTCCCAGGGCTTCGGTTGAGGCGATCCACCAAGCCCTCCTTTTCCACGGGCACATGGGCTACTCAGACGAGGTGGCTGTGGCGCAGAGACTCCGGGACGTTATCGGCCTCGAGATCGGCGATGGCACGGCAGAGATTGCCAAAGCGGTCGTCGCCAGAGAGATGTTCGGCCGCGAGTTCCGCCCCTACTGAGCTAGCAGCCGGCGAACAGCCGCTGGAGCAGGGAGCAACTCGCCTGCGAGCTATCGGCCTCCTGGTCCTGCTCCTGGCTCTGTGGGCTGCTGCTCGGCTGAGGCTGCTGCGTCGGCTCCGGCTCGGGGGTCTCGCGCTCCGGCGTCGGCGTCGGCTGAGGTTCAGGGGTGGGCGCCTCCGTCGGGGCGGTAGTGGCCGCAGGGGTCGGTTCCGCGGTTGCATCAGGGCAAGGAGTGGGAGCCGGCGTAGGCGTCGGCACAGGTGTCGGTGTCGGGCGGGGCGTCGGCGACGGTGACCCCTTGGGAGCAGGTGTCGGTGAGGGGCTCGGGGTCGCGACCGGTGTCGGCGTCGGCTCAGGTGTGGGGCAGGGAGTGGCGGTCGGCGCAGGGGCCTCAGTGATGCGCATCCGAGCCTCCTCGGCCTTGACGGCTATGCCCTGCAGAGTCTGGACCGTGTCGCTGATCGGCTTGCCCGAAAGGGCCGGAATCGAAAGGGTCTGCGCAACGCGTGCGACTGTCTCCTGCCCTTCCCGGGCGACCTCAACGAGCCGCTCGAGGATCAGGGGGTCCTTGGCCAGGATCAGGACGCTGGCCGCCAGGCTGATCTCCCGCTGGGCTTCCTCGAGAAGGCGCTTGATAAGACGGGAGGTTCTCGCATCGGGGCGGTTCGCTGCGGCAGCGAGCTGTCCTGAGTGGGCCGATGCGGCAAGCGCTCTGTCGCGGGACCGGTCGAGAAGGCCCTCCGCCTCCTCCAGGCGAGTCTCCGCGAGGTTCAGCCGGTACAAGGCCTCACCCGTGCCCCCCCGGACTCCGACCTGCAGTGCCTCCCCCGCCCTCTTGACCGGGTAGAGCCCGTCGCCCGGCAGGCTGCCGGAACTCCCGGCAACCAGACCTACCACGAGAACGATGCAGGCCGCGGCGGCCACCAATGAGCCGCTCCAGCGACGAGCGGGGGTACGGCTGAGGCGCGCCGAATCCAGCGACACGACGCCGGCGGCAGATTCGCGGAGCCGGCGCTCCAGCGACGCCTCGAACTCCGGGGCGACCGGGACGGCGCTCGCCTGTTGAAGACCCATGGCCAGCGCCAACAGACCGCGAGTCTCAGGGTCCAGATCGCGAGCCGCCTGAAGGTGGGCCTGTTCGGCCTGAGTTCCCTGCTCGCGGGCGTGCTCGACCGACTCTAGCGCCCTCTGAAGGGCGTCCGCGCTGCTGCCGCGGCCAATCAGTCGTCGCACTCGATCAGGCATTTCACCAGCCTCCTTGACCTTTCCAACGAGGCAGGGGCCCCCGGGGGAACTGGCCCATAATGACTAGTTCCTCCTTCGCTGGGGCTTGCATCAAACGGGGAACGTCGATGTGGGACTGGGGCTCGGCGACGACGGTGTCGGAGCGCTTGGAGTGGGTGCGGGCGCGGGTGTCGGCCCGGGTGTCGCCGTCGGGCTGAGAGTGGGGGTCGGACGTACCGAGTCGCCGTCGGCTACGCCGTCGCCCCCTACGTCCCGGAACAGGGCGAACGCCTGTTCGTCGAGAAGGACCACGCTCTGCCCGTCCATCATGCGCGAAGTACCCCGCGACACCACATTGGTGAGGTCACCGGGCGCCAGGACCCTTGCCAGACCGGCGAACCTGGTGGAGTCCTCCAGGGACATG
>DATLNZ010000013.1 GCA_035536535.1 Actinomycetota bacterium
GCTGGCTTCACCAACATCGTGATCACGTCGACGGCGGCCGAGCAGAAGGGGCTTGTCTGCACTGTCACGGGTCAGACAATCAATTGCGTCGCGCCCTCGACCCCCTACTTTGTAAGCGGGAATGCACTAGACCCGATCACCTTGAAGTTCACGGCCAACGCCCCCGCCACCCCGGGGACCTACACCAACACGGCAGTTGTCGACCCCGACGGGTTGGTCACTGAAAGCAACGAAGGGAACAACACCGCCACCGCGGCGGTGACCGTCGGCGCCACCCTGGACACCAACAAGACCTGCACGGCCGACCAGCCGTTCAACGGTGGAGTTGCTCCCGGAGGCACCGCAACCTGCGTCGTCACGGTCAAGAACACCAGCACGATCGACGCCAAAAACGTGGTCATGACGGACAATCTCCCGGCAGGCACCACGCTCGTCCCCGGCTCGGTCGCCACCCCGGCCCCGCTGGCACCCGGAACGCAATCGTTTGAGATCTGCACTAGCAATCCCAACCAGGTTCAGTGCACTGACGGCACTCTGCCTGCCGGAGCCACCGACTCCGTCCAGTTCCGGGTGACGGTGACGACGGCCGCCCAGCCGGGTCAGGTGTTCACCAACACGGCCACGGCCACGGCGAGCAACGCCGGAGCTGACACCGCCACCGCTCCGATCGGGGTGGCGCAGTGCACGATCGACCGCCGCACCGCGACGAGCGGACGGTCCATCACCGGGACCTCCGGTTCCGATGTGATCTGCGGAACCCGGTACGCCGACTCGATCAACGGGCTCGGCGGCAACGACCTGATCTTCGGGTTCGGCGGCAACGACGCGATCAATGGTGGATACGGTGACGACATCATCTTCGGCGGCACCGGCAGCGACGCCATCCGCGGCTATTACGGCAACGACAAGCTCTACGGAGAGTCGGGCAACGACTCGCTGTACGGCCAGGTCGGCAACGACTTCACCGACGGCGGGACGAACACCGACTCCTGCTACGCCGAGCAGGAAGTGAACTGCGAAGCCTGATCTCAGAGGTAGCGACGATTGCGGAGGGCGCCCTTAGGGGCGCCCTCCGTTGTTTATGGGGGACTTAAGTCATGTTGCCGCTGTCCGCTACCGTGATAGTTGTGGCCATAGTCGAAAGTGTCCGTGTGGTTTGACGTCTGGCGGCATGACGGGTACGTTTCGTAGGGCCTTTCCGGCGCCTTTACGGGATATCTAGGAGGATTTGATGCTTCATGCCTTGCAAGCAGGTTGTCGCCGACTCGGCACGGTCGCCGCGTTGGGGGCATTGGTAGCGGGTCTGCTGGTCGTGTCCGCGCCCGCGGCTATGTCGGATCACGGGGGTAGCCTCGAGGAGCCGCTGAATGTCGTAAAGGCATGTCCGGACGCGGTGAACGCGGGCGAGGAGTTTGACTGCACCATCACCATCACGAACACCTCGCCCTTCGGGGGGGAGTTCCCCGCCCCGATCACCGATATTACGGTCGAGGACGAGACGGAGCCCAACAACACGGTTCGGGTCATTGGGGCGGCCGGGCAGAGTCCCGGCACCACCTGCCAGGCAACTGACGGGAATTCAGAGAGCGACGTCCCCGACGTCACCTGCCAGATCGAGCAATTGGACGAACAAGACCAGGAAGTCATCACCATCACCTTCCAGGCTCGTCCCGACGCCTGCGGTGAGGCGCAGACCACCGACGTGACCAACACCGCCTCCGCCAACGGAACCTATTTCACCGGCCCGGTCGAAGACGAAGACAGCGAAGTGATCACCATCACCTGTGAGGCGGACCTCGTGCTCGACAAGGAGTGCCAGAACGCCACGGCCGACAGGGGAACCGGCCCAGAGGGGCGGATCCGCGTGGCTCCCGGCGACAGGATCCGCTGCACCCTCACCGTCTTCAACGAGGGTCCGTCCGCCGCCTTCGACGTTGTGCTGACGGACAACATCCCGGAGATCGCCGAGATCGATCCGGCGTCTGTGCAGTCAGATCCCTCGGCGGAGGATGGCGGCTTCGCTTGCGTCGTCCAGGAGAACCCGGACGAGGAACTGCGGTGCGAAGACCCGGAGATGCTCAACGGCGAGACCAACACGGTCACGTATGAAGCCGTGGTCGGGTCCGAGGGAGTCGGCCCGGGCCGCAGGTTCAACAACCAGGCCAATGTGGATTCCGGAACGTTCGACCCGGACGACACCAACAACGACGACCTCGAGAACTTCGAGACACCGCCGTGCGACCGGAATCTGGACGCAAGGGGTGCGAGTCGTGGCGTCTCCATCACGGGCACCCGCGGCAACGACGTCATCTGCGGCAGCCGCTTCGGTGACTCGATTAACGCCCTGGCCGGCAACGACATCGTCTTCGGCTTCGGCGGCAACGACGCCATCAACGGCAACTACGGCAACGACGCCATCTTCGGCGGCACCGGCAACGACGCTATCCGCGGTTACTACGGCAACGACAACATCTTCGGGGAGTCGGGTAACGACGCTCTTCGTGGAGACGCCGGAACCGACCGGATCGACGGCGGCCTCGGCCGTGACGCCTGCAGCGGCGAGAGCAAGGTTCGCTGCTAGAAGCCGCATCTCCAAGTAGTTCGGGGGCCCGCTCGAAAGAGCGGGCCCCTTTATTTGCGGCAGGAGGCCGGCGGGGTGTGAACTGGTGCGGCGCTGGGTAGATGCCGTGGGCGAGGTGTAGTCCGATCGATGCCGAGGAGGCAAGGATGAGTGGAGCTTTGTTGATGGCCGTCCGCAGGGCGGGTTCCGGCTTTGCGGCGCTGTTGGTGCTTGCCGGAGTGGTTGTGGCGGGAGCCCCTGCGGCCACCGGGCAGGTAGCCCCGATCACGCTGGAGAAGACGTGCATCAACGCGACCACAGGTGATCAGGGTGGCGAGTCCGACCCGATCGAGGTCGAGCCGGGTGACAGGATCGACTGCACGATCGTCGTCAGAAACAACACCGCGGGGAACCTCGAAAACCTGATCCTGACGGACAACGTCCCTCCACAGACTCAGATACAGCAGGACTCGATCGTCTCGACGTCCAGCACCCTTCCCGGGTTTGCGTGCACGGTGCAACAGCCGAGTCCGGAACTGCAGTGCTCGGACGCGGTTCTGCCGCCGGCGGCAACGAACACCGTCACCTACACGGTCATCGTCACTCAGCAGAACATCGGACCAGGCTTCAGGTTCCAGAACGACGCTCAGGTGCACTGTGACCAGGAGGGCTGTGGCGCCCGCGACTCAGTGCAGTTCACCACCCCTCCCTGCACGATCGACGCCAGGTTCGCCACCAGCGGCCGGTCCATCACCGGGACCCAGGGCAAAGACGTGATCTGCGGCTCCCGTTACGGCGACTCCATCAACGGCCTGGGGGGTGACGACACGATCTTCGGGTTCGGCGGCAACGACGCCATCAACGGCGGTTACGGCAACGACCGCATCCTCGGCGGGTCGGGCAACGACGCGATTCGGGGCTCCTACGGAGACGACAGGATCCTCGGTCAGTCCGGCGACGACTCCCTTCGTGGGGACGAAGGATTCGACCGGATCGACGGCGGTACCGGCGTGGACGCCTGCAGCGGCGAAGTGAAGGTGGCCTGCTAGACGCCGCGGCAAGGAAGTTGGGGGCCCCGCTTCGGCGGGGCCCCCTTTCAGTTGCGGGCAATAGTTGACGGGGACCGGCCCCGGCAGGGGGTCCAGGGGTCGCCTGACCGACCCTATCGGGGTATCCTGGGTGTCCTTCCCCATTTCTCCTCCAGGAGCGATTTGTGGCTGCACGCGGTTCTTACGGTTTCCGCGGGGCGATGGCGCTGCTTGCCCTTGTGGCCTCGCTGATGCCCGTGGCTCCGGCTGTCGCTCAGGTCGACCCGGAGGTTCCGTCCGACGGGTGGATCGTGACGCTGAAGCCCCAGGACAAAGCGTCACTGGTGAGCCACCGGCTGGCCCGCGGGGCGGGGGTCAAGCGCCGCCACGTCTTCCGGCACGTGACCCAGGGTTTCTCCTTCTCCGGTCCCGTGGGGGCTGCGGCCTCCATCCGCAACGACCCCAGGGTCAAGTCGGTTGTGAGGGACCTGCCTGTCCGGATGATGGCCGAGACCACGCCCCGGGGGGTCCGCAGGATCGACGCGCGCCATCCGTCCGCGACCGACGCGCACGAGCGCGGCTTCACGGGCACGGGGGTCAGGATCGCGATCCTTGACTCCGGGGTGGACCTGGATCACCCGGACCTGCGTGTGGACACCTCACTCGGCAAAATCTGCGTCTCCTCGTCCACCTTGGACGACGGAAACGGCCACGGCACCCACGTCGCCGGGACTGCCGCCGCCAAGGGGGACAACGGCATCGGTGTGGTCGGGGTGGCCCACGGGGCCACGATCGTGCCCGTGAAGGTTCTCAGCTCGACCGGAGCCGGCTCCTATTCCACGGTCATGTGCGGACTCGACCACCTGACCGCGCTGGCCACGGACGCCAACCCGGCCAACGATGTGAAGATCGCCAACCTTAGTCTCGGCGGCTCGGGGGGGGCCGGGACCTGCACCGACGGGTCCATGCGCCAGGCCGTGTGCCGGGCCCGGGCGGCCGGGATCGTGATCACCGTGGCCTCCGGCAACAACGGCGGCAACGCCGGGCTACAGGCACCTCCCCGCTTTCCCGAGGTCGTGACGGTCTCTGCTCTGGCCGACTACGACGGCGAGCCCGGCGGGGCCGCTGGATGTCCCAAGTACTGCGACGACTCGATCCCGTCGTTCAGCAACTACGGCTCGGTCGTCGACGTGATTGCTCCGGGCGTCTCCATCCTGTCGACCAGGCGGGGTGGCTCGTACGAGTACCGCGTGGGCACCAGCATGGCTGCGCCACACGTGGCCGGCGTGGCGGCCCTGATCCGGCAGACCAACCCGGGGGCCAGCGCCGACGACGTTCAGGCGGCCCTGATGTCCACGGGCGAGTGCCCCAACCGCAGCACCAACGCCGGAGGCGGCGACTGTGCCGGACAGGGGTCGTGGCGCGGCGACCGCGACTCGTCGCCCGAACCGCTGGTCAACGCGCTGAACGCCATCAGTGGGGGTGGCGCCGGAAACCAAATCCCGAGCGTGTCCTGGGTCAGCCCCAGCTCCAATGCCACCGTCTCCGGGACCGTCCCCATCAGCATCTCGTCCTCCGACGCCGACGGTCCCATTGTCGACGTGCAGTGGCGGGTGGGCTCCGGCAGCTGGCGACCGGCCGCACTGAACCCCACCTCTGGCCGCTACGAGTCATCCTGGAACACGACCGACACCGCCGACGGCAGCCGGACGCTGGAGGCCAGAGCGACGGACACGGCGTCGGCCTCGTCCAACGATTTTCAGGCCGTCCGGGTGGCCAACACGTCCGGCGGGGCCATCTTCACGGAGAGGTTCGAAGGCGAGGTCACCGCGTGGGGAGCGTCGGGTCTGTGGTACCTGGCCAACAACAGTGCCTGCGCGGCTCCCGGCTACGCCTCGGCGACCCATGCCGTGCACTACGGGCGCAGCTCCACCTGCACATACGCCACGGGGGCCCGGACCTTCGGAACGCTCACGTCGCCATCGATCTCGGGGGTGCCGTCCAGCGCCACGCTGACGTTCGCCCACTACAGGCACGTCGAGTCGTCCACCCGGGGCTACGACCGTACCCGGGTGCAGGTCAGCTACGGCGACGGTGCGTGGCAGACGGTCTGGTACAGGGACTCCAAGACGGCCAGCGAGCGCGCCTGGAGGACCGTGTCGATCCCGATCAGCCCCACGAGCTCGTCGATGAAGGTCCGCTTCTACTTCGACAGCATCGACTCGGCCTCCAACGGTTTCCCGGGGTGGCTGGTCGACGACGTCACCGTCGTCCCCCGCTGACGCCGCTGTCGGCCCCCCCTGGTACCTTTCGGATCCAGACAAGAGCGAGGCGCCGCGGAACGCGCGTTTCCCCCTCGTTCGCAAGACAGAAGGGGTAGGGGTCATGGCGAACGACAATCAGGTCACCCTCATCGGCAACATCACCGACGACCCGGAGCTGAGGTACACGCCCAGCGGCACTCCGGTGGCGTCGTTCACGGTGGCGATCAACCGGCGCGTCCGCGACCAGGCCAGCGGTGAGTGGAAGGACGGCGACACGTCCTTTTTCAAGTGCAACGTCTGGCGGCAGCAGGCCGAGAACGTCGCGGAGTCGCTCACCAAGGGCACGCGCGTGATCGTGGTCGGGCAGCTGCGGACGCGGTCGTGGGAGACGCCCGAGGGCCAGAAGCGCTCGGTCACGGAGGTCGAGGTGGACCACACCGGCCCTGCCCTCCAGTGGGCCACGGCGCAGGTGAGCAAGACCGCCCGCAACGACCGGGTCCCCGAGTTCGTGGGAGCCAACGGCAACGGGTCGTCCGACAACGCGTCCGACGAGGAGCCACCGTTCTGATCTTGTGATCCGCGCCGGGCGGTCCTGCGGCCGCCCGGTTCTGGGTCCGATCGAGTCTGGTAGGCTTTCGGCGATCCACTTCCTGCTCCTGTTGAGCGCGCACGCGCCAACGGGGGCCGCGACAGACCACGGGAGGTGATCGGCCTTGCGCCGATACGAAACGATGCTGTTGCTGGACCCGCGTCTGGACGACGCGGCCATCGGCGCGTCCATCGACAGGTTCACAACGCTTGTCACCGAGCGCGGTGGAACCGCCGACAACGTGGACCGGTGGGGACGCCGCCGCCTGGCCCACGAGATCGACGACCTGCAGGAAGGCTTCTACGCGATCGTCACCTACCACCTCGAGCCGAGTAGCCGGCACGAGCTGGAGGCGGCCCTGCCGTTCGTCGAGGGCCTGGTCCGGACGAAGACGGTCGTTCCCGAAGCGAAGACGAGGAAGCCATGAAGCCCGACCGGGAAAGGGGCGCCAAGGGCGACAAAAAGGGCTTTGTCCGCAAGCAGCGGCCCAAGGTCTGCTACTTCTGCAAGGACAAGGTCTCCTACATCGACTACAAGGACGCGGCGCTGCTGCGCCGGTATGTGTCGGATCGCGGCAAGATCCGGGCGCGTCGGGTGAGCGGGTGCTGCACCCGCCACCAGCAGGACGTCGCGATGGCGGTCAAGAACGCCCGCGAGATGGCGCTTCTCCCCTACACGATCAGGTGACCCCATGGCGCGCGTGAAGATCGTTCTCAGGCAGGACGTCGAGTCGCTCGGCACCGCTGGCGACGTCGTCACCGTAGCCGGCGGGTTTGCCCGCAACTACCTCATCCCGCGTGGAATGGCGCTGCCCGCCACCAAGGGGAACTTAAAGCAGGCGGAGTCGTGGCAGAAGGGCTCCTCCACCAAGGAGGCCCGGGAGGTCGCGGTACTCGAGGAGCTGAAGACGAAGCTGGAGTCGGCCCCCATACCCGTGTCCGCGAAGTCGGGCCCCGACGGCCAGCTGTTCGGCTCGATCACTCCGGCCCAGATCGCGGAGTCCGCGAAGCAGAACCTCGGCGTGGACGTCGACCGCCACGTCATCCAGCTCGCGGCTCCCATCCGGCACCTCGGCTTCCACCAGGTCACGGCCAAGCTCGGCCGCGAGGTGGTTGCAACGCTCACCGTGGAGGCGCTGGAGGCCCAGTAGCTTCTGCGGGTGGTTGCGGTCCGCAGGTTGGGCTTTGGTCGGCGCCGGTGCGGACCCGCCTGCTCTGCAGTCCTCGCGGGCGCGCCGCTTCGCGCCGCTGGCTGCGGAACTCGCGATCGGGCCCGCACCCGGCGCCACGTAAAACCACGGCTGGAGTCCACCGAGGCAGCGCCGGATCGCAGGCGGAAGGAATCTTCCTTGGTCAAGACGCCCGACGCGTTGGTTCGGCGAGTTCAATCGGTCCGCGCTCGTTTGAGCGATGGGCCGGTGCGGACTCGTCCGGTCGAACGAGACTTCGAGAACGTGTCCGTCCCGTTGCCGGACTGCGACTGTCTGCGCGACGCGTTGGTAGCGCAGGGTGCTGGCGTTGTCATCGAAGTGGGACTTGCGTATGCGAGTTCGGCGTTGGCGATTGCTGAAGCTCTTCTGACGGCCGGTCGTGACGATCCGCGTCACATCGTGATCGATCCGTTCCAGTTCAGCTCGTTTACCGGTGTTGGCTGGGAGGCGCTCTGCGCCGCGGGGGTCGAACACCAGACGACCCTGATCGTGGAGCCTTCATCGGTCGCCCTCGCGCGCCTGCTGGGCGACGGAGTGTCGGCAGATGCGGCATTTGTCGATGGTAGCCACCGATTCCACGAGGTCTTCGTGGACTTGTCTTCCTTCGAAAGCTCGTGCGCCCGGGGGGCCTGATCGTCCTCGACGATGTCGGATGGCCCTCGGTGGCTGCGGCTGTTCGCTATTTCGAGTCGAACCTCGGCTGGAGCCCAGCCGAAATCGCGAGCCGGCGCCTGAGGGCATGGAATCTGCCCGACGAGGCCTTCGAGCCGGACTTCAAGGACTTCAAGCCGTTCTGAGCTTCGCCGCAGGAGGAAACGAGCCGGGCTTCCGTTTCTGCGGTGGTGCCCTCCCGCAGGTTGGGCTTGCGTCGGCGCCGGTACGGACCCGCCTGCTCTGCAGTCCTGGATGGCGCGCCGCTTCGCGCCGCTGGCTGCGGAACTCGCGATCGAGCCCGCACCCGGCGCCACGTCAAACCCCGCGAAGCGGGCGCGACGGAGGTGCCCGGTGACCCCGCGCCACCCCGGGCACCAAGGTCACAACCCCTGAGGCACCAACGTCACCACCCAGCGGCACCAGCGCAATCGATTCCCCACGTAACCGGCTGAGTCCACAGGAAAGACACAGGGAATCGGGGGGGAAGTCCCGTTGTGGGTCCACAGGCTGAGTCCCCATAGTGGCGGGGGCCCAGGCCCGGGGCGAGCAGACCGCCACCGTTTCCGGGTGTCGGACCCGGGGGCCAGAATGACAGGGCTGTGATTAACACGAACGGGAGTTCTATGAGCGTGCTGCAGCAGGCAGGGCCCCGGGTGCCTCCTCACAACCTGGAGGCCGAGGAGAGCTGCCTGGGGGCGATGCTCCTGAGCGAGGCGTCGATCTCCGACGTCCTGGAGCGGCTCCGGCCGGAGGACTTCTACAAGCCGGCGCACCGCCACATCTTCAACGCGGTCGTCTCCCTGTTCGGCCGGGGCGAGGCCGTGGACACCGTGACGGTGTCCGAGGAACTGCGCCGCACCTCGACCCTGGAAGAGGCCGGCGGCAAGACCCAGTTGTTCCACTTGGTCAGCTCCGTGCCGGCGGCGTCCAACGCGGCGTACTACTCCCGGATCGTCGAGGAGACTTCGCTTCTCCGGCGGCTGATCGAGGCGACCCAGCAGGCGTCGGCCATCGCCTTCGAGTCGGCCGACGACGTCGATCGGATCGTTGACCAGGTTGAGTCGATGGTCTTCAACGTGGCGCACAGGCGCCTCGGCGACAGGTTCGTGCACATACGCGACCTGCTCCACGAGCACCTCGAGCAGGTCGAGGCGCTTCAGCTGCGGGGTTCGGCTGTGACCGGGGTGCCGACCGGGTTCGTCGACCTCGACCGGCTCACCAGCGGCCTGCAGGGCTCGAACCTCGTCATCGTGGCTGCCCGACCCAGCTTCGGAAAGACCTCGTTCGCTTTGAACATCGCGCAGCAGGCGGCCACTGAGCAGGGCAAGAAAGTGGCGATCTTCTCCCTTGAGATGTCAAAGATGGAGCTGATCCAGAGGCTGGTGTGCTCGGAAGCCCTGGTCGACGTCCACAAGCTGCGGACCGGCAACCTCACCGACAGCGACTGGGGACGCCTCGCGACCGCGGTGGGGCGACTGGCCGACGCACCGATCTACATCGACGACACCGAGGCGGTCACGGTCCTGGAGATCCGCGCCAAGGCCAGACGGCTGAAGCAGCGCGAGGGACTCGATCTGGTGATCGTCGACTACCTGCAGCTGATGAGCGGCCCCCGCCGGTCCGAGAACAGGGTTCAGGAGATCTCGGAGATCTCCAGGTCGCTGAAGATCCTGGCCCGGGAGCTTGATGTCCCCGTTATCGCCGTCTCGCAGCTTTCGCGGGCGGTGGAGCAGCGGCAGGACAAGCGTCCGATGCTCGCCGACCTTCGCGAGTCGGGGGCGATCGAGCAGGACGCCGACCTCGTGATGTTCATCTACCGCGATGAGGTGTACCACCCCGACTCAACCGACAAGGGGACTGCGGAGGTCATCCTGTCCAAGCACCGCAACGGCCCGGTGGGCACGGTCAAGCTGACGTTCCTGCCGAACTACACGAAGTTCGCCAACTTCTCCGGAGGCTGACGGCTCCTACACTCGCCGGATGCACCGCGAGCGCCTGTCCGGTTATGCCGCGATGTCCGTGGCCGCCACCGCGTGGGGAGTCATTCCGGTCATTGTGCGCAAGGCGGGCGCGCCGCCGGCGGTCCTGGTCAGCATGCGGATGGGGTTCGGGGCCCTTGCCCTGGCCGCGGTGGCTTCCGGGCTGCGCCACCGTGTGTTCCCTCGAACCAGCCGTCGGCTGCTCGGTGTCCTGGGCGTCGTGCTTGCCGCCAACTGGCTGATGTTCTTCACGTCCATCGGCCTCATAGGCGCGGCCGCGGTGCTGATCAACTACGCCTTCCCGCTCCTGGTCGCGGTGGCCGCGCCGGTCGTCCTGGCCGAGAGGCGGGAGGCGCATGCGGTCCCGCTGGCATTGGCGGGGCTGGCCGGTCTGGCGCTGATCCTCGTCCCCCGCGCTTCATCCGGCGACGCGCTGGGAGCCGGTCTTGCGCTGGCGGCGGCCGTGCTGACGGCGGTGATCGTCATGGGCGGCAGCCGGGTCGTCCGGACGGTCCCCGGGTCGGTGGCGGCGCTCTGGCAGAACGCGACGGGATTCGTCGTCCTGCTCCCTTTCGCGCTGCGAGCGGGCACCGGGTCCTACCCGTGGGCCTGGGGGCTCGTGCTCGGGGTCGGGCTGACAGCGTTGACCGGGATGCTGTTCTTCCATGCGCTGGAGCGGATACCGGCACAGGAGGCCGGGATCCTGATGTTCATGGAGCCGGTGGCTGCCGTCGCCTTCGTCTGGCTGTTCGGCGGTGACCGGCCGTCGCTCGCGGACCTGGCGGGAGGGGCCGTGGTCGTGGGAGCCGGCGTCGCGCTGGTGGTGCTGTCCGGCCGGAGGCCGCGGGAGCCGGTTTGAGCCGGCCGGGCTACAGGATTGTGCGCGACAGCACGTGGGCGATGCGCGCCGCGCGCTGGACGGCGTCGGTGTCCCGTGCGTCGCCCGGCCGGGACGTGAGGGTGGCCGCCGGGAGCCCTGCCGCCAGGGCGGTGCGGGCGTCGCCGTGGGTGCGTCCGCGCGTCTCCAGGTCCAGCGGGTCGCCGCAGTCCATGGCGGCGCCGGCCAGCGCCCGGACGAAAGCCGGATGGGCCCTGCGGCGCGGGAACCTCGTGGACGCCGGGACGGCGACGAGCTCGCCGGAGCCGATTCCGTCGAGCTCCAGGACCCACGCCGTCCGGGCGAGGTCCCGGTGACGGACCAGGAAGTCCGACATGCCGGCGGACCCCGAGGTCGCGGCTCCGGTGGCCAGCAGCCACAGGTCGCGGGACGGCGGACGCTTCGCCGCGAGGGCCGCCAGCCTCAGCAGCGCTACCAGCGCCTCGGATCCGCCTCCGGCGGACTTCCGTGATCCCTCGCGCGCCGACAGCTGCGCAATCGAGGCCAGGGCCAGGGTGGCGAACAACGCTCCGGCGGCTCGGTTGACGTCCGTGCCGAGCGTGCCCGCGACGATCGTCAGGACGAGCAGTCCGGCCCCCGACGCCAACGCGGCAATGCCCGCTGGGCGGGACAGCGCTCGCCCACCGGTGGGGTGGGAGTCGAGGTGGCAGCAGACGACCAACGGGGGAAGCCCCGGCTCCCCCCGGCCCGGGATCTGTCCGATGACGTTCACGGTGGTGCCCCCGAGTCCCGGGATCTTCGAAAGGAGCCTGGTCCGGCCCGGGGAGCTGCCCGGAAGTCCCACCACGAGCGCCACGAGAGCCACGGGCGCGGCCTTGGTGGGGAACCCGCCGATCACCAGCCCCGCCGCGACCAGCCTCAGCAGCGCCGCCACGAGGTGCAGCCACAACGGGCTGGTCGGCGCGCGCAGCTCCTGTTCGCGGGGCACGACGCCGGCTTCGCCCAGCCCCTTGGCGAACAACCGGCCGGCGGTGCGCTCGGCCTCTGAGCACGGAGGGCGGGGGAACGGGAATTCCGGGGTAGCTGGACGCTTCATGGCGACACGATACGGCCGTGGCCCCCGGAGGCGTCGTGGCCGCGCGTGGAGTCACGGAGCCGTCGTCAGGCCCGGGGCCCGGCCATGATGGGGCGATGACGGGAAGCCCGCTGCCCCTGGGGGATCTGCTCCGACAGCTCGTGTTGGCGCTCGGGGCCGCGCTGGCCCTGGCCAACATCGCGGTGCTGTTGCGCGAACGGCGCCGGACGCCGGAGGATCCACGCCCTCGTCCGAACAAGCGAACGGTTTTCGTCAACATCGTGATCGGACTGGTGCTGTCCCTGTGGGGCCTGGCGTCGATCGTGCTGGCGAGGTGAGGTCCCGCGGGGGTCAGTCCCGGCGGATCGACACCGATGACTTCTGGACCACTCCCGGCCCCCGGACGTCCAGCTCCAGGGAGTAGCTGCCCCGGTTCGGCAGCTGGAGGCCGGGAAACGTGATCTCGCGCGAGCCGTCGACGTCGACCTGGTCCTGCTCGTCGAACACCACGCGGCCCCCAGACTCCTTCAGGACCACCCGCGCGGTGACGGTCCCCCGGCCCTCGACGCCGACCCGCAATTCGAAGTCCCTCTGGTCCGGCGGGAACCGCCAGCTGGTGCCCGGTCCGCCGTTGGGGACGCTGACCACGCTGGTGATACTGATCCCGTCGCCCTGGACGCTCGACCGGGCATCCGACGCGCCTGCGTGTCCGCCGGGTGCTGCCGTGAGCGAAGGGACCGCGGTGACGGAGGCCGAGGGGGGCGGCGAGGGGGAGCGCGAGGACGCCGGCCGGGAGCCGGGTGAGCACGAGGCGGCGAGAGCGGCGAGAGCCAGCCAGACGAAGAGCGGGTGAGGGGAATCGAACCCCCGTCTGAAGCTTGGGAAGCTTCCGTTCTGCCGTTGAACTACACCCGCGCCGATGTCCGATTCTATCGCGGGCCTGCGGCGGGTCACGGGGTCAGTCCGACGAGGTGCCCCCGCCGGTGCCTTCGCCCGGAGGAACCCTCGTCTGGGGAGTAGGGGCCTCGTCCGGGGTGCCCTCTCC
>DATLNZ010000014.1 GCA_035536535.1 Actinomycetota bacterium
CCCCGCTGACTGCGTCGACGGCTTCACCGAGGCTTTCTACGCACGGCCCGAACGGCTCCTTGATCCTGAGGTGCGAGGCGGGCAGTCGGCGTGGGGTTTCGTGGCCGAGGAGGCGCAGGCGCGGTTTGTGTCCCGGCTAAGCGCCGATCTGGATTCCGGGGAGTGGGACCGCAAGTACGGCGTGTGGCGCACCCGCCCGCGCTTTGAGGGCTCGATGCGTCTGATCGTATGCCGGGCCCCCGGCGACTGATGTGAGAGGCGACGACGGCAGGTCGGTCCGGGAAAAAGAAGAGGGCCGGGACACCAGTCCCGGCCTCCTGAGCTGCTGTTTCCTTTGTAGCGGGGGCAGGATTTGAACCTGCGACCTCCGGGTTATGAGCCCGGCGAGCTACCTGACTGCTCCACCCCGCGTCGTAGGCGAAAGTATATCGAAGCCGGCTTGGACCTGCCGCCCAAGGCGGATTGTGACAATGACCAGAACCGCATCGCTCGAGGCGGGACCGGCGGCACGAGAGGCTTGTCGTTGGAGATGAAGTCGGAGGTTGTCAAAGGGGCTTCGTTCGAGGGGCTGGACGTCGTCGCCGAGCTCGGGGAGAGAGCGCACCGTTTCATCTCCTGCTCGTTCAGAGGAGCAGTCGTGGACGACGCCGCCTGGACGGGGGTGTCGTTCGAGCAGTGTGACCTCACCAACGCCCGGTTCATCGACTCGGACTTGTGCGGCAGCAGGTGGCTGCGCTGCACCGGCGATCGTCCGGCCTTCGGGAACTGCGACCTGACGGAGGCCCTCTTCGAGGGGTGTGACCTCGCCGGCGCGGGCTTTGCGTCCATATCCGCTGCGGACGCGGCCTGGCGAGACTGCAAGCTGCTGAACGCCACATTCACGGACCTGCAGGGGTTCGGGTGGGACTTCTCGTCCTGCGTGCTGATGTACGCCGATCTCAGGGACCTGGGCTTCCGCAAGCACGTGCTCGACCGGCTGGACCTCACCGAGAGCGACCTGCGTGGCGCGGATTTCCGCGAGGCTTCCTTTCGCGACGTGAAGCTGGTCAGAGCCGACATCCGTGGAGCAGACTTCCTCGGCGCTGACCTGCGCGGCGCCGACCTCGGCCCCCTCGACGACCTCGAGCGGCTGTCCGCGCTGAAAGGGGCGATCATCTCGCCCCACCAGGCGATAGTGGTGGCGGGGGCTCTCGGAATCAACGTCTTGGGCGACGACTAGATGCAGATCCGGATCCTGCAGCCGGGAGACGAGAGGGTGCTCGACAACGTGGCGCCCGAAGTCTTCGATCACGCGATCAATGCCAAAGCTTCGGCCGAGTTCCTGAGGGACCCCCGTCATCACCTCGCGGTGGCGGTGGACGACGGCCTCGTGGTCGGGTTCGTCTCCGCCGTCCACTACGTCCACCCGGACAAGGTGCAGCCGGAGATGTGGATCAACGAGGTGTCCGTCGCGGCCGGATACAGAAGGCGCGGGATTGCACGCCAGCTGCTGCGGGCGGTCCTGGAGGTCGGTTCCGATCTTGGTTGCACCGAGGCATGGGTGCTGACGGACAGGAGCAACGAGGCGGCCATGAACCTGTATTCCTCGGTCGGCCTGATCGACGGACCCAGCGACCACGTGATGTTCACGTTCCAGCCTCGACGGCCAGATCCAGGCGATTAGTGCTCGAGGTTCCCAGCCGGCTCAAGGACAGCTGCCGGGGTGACCCTCTCCGGGAGACGTGGCTGCGCGCCCTGCCGGACGTGGTCGCCGAGCTCCAGATCCGGTGGTCGCTCGAGCCCGGCCCCCCGTACTCAGGCGCCACTGCCGCGTGGGTGGCGCCGGTGCACCGGCAGGCTGGGCCGGCCGTGGTGAAGGTCTCGATGCCCCACATGGAGGCCGAGGGCGAGATCGACGGACTGCGGTTCTGGGACGGCGACCCGACGGTGAGGCTGCTGGAGGCAGACGACAGCCTCGGCGCGATGCTTCTGGAGCAGTGCGAGCCGGGCTCGACGCTGCGTGAGCGGCCGGAGGAGGAGCAGGACGTGGTCATCGCGGTCCTCCTGCGGCGCATGTGGCGCGCACCGGCGGAGCCGCACCCGTTCCGGCCCCTGTCGGAGATGACGTCCCACTGGGCCGCCGAGACCGGCTTCCAGAAGGACCGGTGGCCGGACCAGGGACTCGTTGCAGAGGGGCTGCGGCTGCTCGAGGAGCTGCCGGCGACGGCTGCCGACCACGTGCTGCTGGCGACGGACCTGCACGCGGGCAACGTCCTTGCCGCCGGCAGGCAGCCGTGGCTCGTCATCGACCCCAAGCCGTTCATCGGCGACCCCGCCTACGACGCGACGCAGCACCTGTTCAACTGCAGGTCCCGGCTGGAGGCTGATCCCACCGGGACGATCAACCGCTTCGCGGGGCTGCTCGATGTGGACGCGGAACGCGTCCGGCTCTGGACGTTCGCCCGGACGGCGGCCGAGCCCCGCGACGACTGGGGCTCTGAGTCGCTGGAGCTGGCCCGGGCCTTGGCCCCCTAGCCCGGGGGCGCGCCGATCAGCGCCTCCACGCGTCCGAGCAGGTCCTGGAGAGTCGGTCCGGCCTCGGCGTTGACGACGGCGTCCGCTATGGAGTCCACGGGCGTCGGCTCCCGGTTCACGATCACGACCTTCGCGCCCGCTCTCTTGGCCAGCAGAGGAAGGTCGCAGGCCGGGTAGACCACCAGCGAGGACCCCACCACCAGGCACAGGTCGGAGCTCACCGACCACTCATGGGCGTGATCAAGCACGTGCGTCGGAATCGACTGGCCGAACGAGACGGTGGCCGCCTTGATGATGCCGCCGCAGGATGTGCACCTCGGGTCCTCCTCCCCGGCCTCCAGCCGCTTCATGACCTCCCGGTGCGGCCAGGTGGCGCTGCAGGACAGGCAGGCGATCGTGCGCATCGTCCCATGCAGCTCCACCACCGTCGACCCGGCCTGCTGGTGTAGTCCGTCGATGTTCTGGGTGATCACTCCGCGCAGGCACCCGAGCTGTTCCAGCCTCGTCAGCGCCCGGTGCCCCGCGTTGGGCGCGTGCTCCCGGGACCACAGCTCCATGCGCATCTGCCAGGCCTCCTTGCGGACCTCCTCGCTGACCAGGTAGCGCTGGAAGGTCAGCTTTCGGGGGTCGTGGCGGGTCCAGACGCCGCCGGGGGACCGGAAGTCCGGGATGCCGGACTCGGTGGAGATGCCGGCTCCGGTGAACCCGACGCCGCGGCGGGCGCCGGCGATCCACTGCGCGATCTCGTCCAGAGTGTCGGGCATCGGGTAGGATCCTACAGCCCCGGAAGTTGCCGTTGACCTGCGGTTTCGTCGTCAGGCAGCCCCCTCCGGGCCTGGACGCCTTAATCCAATGGCGGTAGTATTTAGTAGAACCCCAACCCGAAGAGAGGTCCCACTTCATGGCGCAGCGGATCGAGATCGACCCCCAGGGCACCTACGAGCAGAAATGGGGCTGGCGCGACCCCGACAGCTACGTGTTCAAGCCGTCCAGGGGCCTGGACCGAACCAAGGTCGAGGAGATCTCGTTTATGAAGTCCGAGCCGGACTGGATGCGCCAGTTCCGCCTCAAGTCCTACGACCGATACGAGCGGCGTCCGATGCCGCCCTGGGGCGCGGACCTGTCGGGCATCGACCTCGACAACATCTTCTACTTCCTGCGCGCGACCGACCGTCCGGAGAGGTCGTGGGACGACGTGCCGGACGACATCAAGGACACGTTCGACCGCTTGGGCATTCCGGAGGCCGAGAAGAAGTACCTGTCCGGCGTCTCTGCGCAGTACGAAAGTGAAGTCGTATACCACTCGGTCAAGGAGTCGCTGTCCAAGCAGGGCGTGCTGTTCACGGACATGGACACCGCCGTCAAGGACCACCCGGAGATCGTCCAGAAGTACTTCGCCAAGGTCATCGCGCCGAACGACAACAAGCTGGCGGCGCTGAACTCAGCCGTGTGGTCCGGAGGGTCGTTCATCTACGTGCCCCCCGGCGTGAAGGTGGACATCCCGCTGCAGGCCTACTTCCGTATCAACGCCGAGAACATGGGGCAGTTCGAGCGGACGCTGATCATCGCCGACGAAGGCTCCTACGTTCACTACGTCGAGGGCTGCACGGCCCCCACGTACTCCTCTGCCTCCCTGCACTCTGCCGTGGTCGAGCTCGTGGCTCTGCCGCACAGCCGCATCCGGTACACGACGATCCAGAACTGGGCGGGCAACGTCTACAACCTCGTCACTAAGCGGGCCGTCGCCGAGGAGGGCGCCGTCGTGGAGTGGGTCGACGGCAACATCGGCTCGAAGGTGACGATGAAGTACCCGGCCGTGGTCCTCAAGGGACGCAAGGCGCACGGCGAGGTCCTGTCGCTTGCGATGGCCGGCCGCGGCCAGCACCAGGACACGGGCGCGAAGATGACCCACGCGGCTCCCGAGACGACGTCCACGATCATCTCCAAGTCCATCTCCAAGGACGGGGGCCGGACGTCCTACCGCGGACTGGTTCGTGTCGAGCCGGGTGCGGTGCGGTCAAAGTCCAACGTCGTGTGCGACGCGCTCCTGATCGACGACGAGTCGATCTCGGACACCTACCCCACGATCGACATCCGCGAGGACCAGGTCGATATCGGGCACGAGGCCCGGGTGGCGCGCATCGGTGACGAGCAGATGTTCTACCTGCAGAGCCGCGGGATCGCGGAGGCCGAGGCGGCCGCGATGATCGTCCGGGGGTTCATCGAGCCGATCACCAAGCAGCTTCCGATGGAGTACGCGGTCGAGCTCAACCGGCTGATCGAGCTCGAGATGGAGGGCTCCGTAGGCTGAGCGGCCGGCGGCCGGCAGTCTCGGTCGTCACCGCGTTCCTGCTCGTCTGCGCGTCCTGCTCGCAACCGCCGCCGGCCCCCAGCCGCCCGGTGCGGGCGTCGGCGACTCCTCAGGCGTCTCCGACACCGTCCGCTGAACCGGGACCCTCTGCGTCCGGCGCGCCACCATCGGCCGTCGCGACATCTTCACCGCTGCTCGCGGACCGGGCACCCCGCCGTCCCGGCGAGTTGCGCTTCGCGGTCGTGGGCGATTTCGGGACGGCAACGGCGTCCGAGAACGATGTGGCCGCGGCCGTCCGGGCGCGGGAGCCCGAGCTCGACGCCCTCGTGACGACCGGCGACAACATCTACCCGGGCGGGGAGCCGGCGCGGTTCGAGGCGGCGTGGCACCGGCCCTACGGGTGGGTCGCTCAGTCGCGGCTCCCGGTGGTGGCCTCCATCGGCAACCACGACGTCCGCACTTCGGGCGGGGCGCCGGTGATGCGCCTGCTGGGGATGCCCGGGCCCTTTTACGAAAGGACCATCGACCCGGTGCGGTTCATCGTGCTGGACTCCAACCGCCCTTCGGATCCGGAGCAGGACAGGTTCCTCACGACGACGCTCGCGCGCCCGGACCCCGGATGGACGGTCGTGGTGTTCCACCGTCCGGCCTTCACGTGTGGCATCTACGGAGAGGGAGCCGAGTCGGTCCGTAGGTGGCACCCGGCGCTCGTGGCGGCGGGGGTGGACCTCGTCCTCAGCGGGCACGACCACAACTACCAGCGTTTCCACGAGGTGGACGGGGTGACCTACGTCGTCACCGGCGGCGGGGGAGCGAAGCCGTACCCGATGCGACGGTGCCTGGCGGGAAACCCGCCCCCGGCGGCCTCCGCGGTCGTCCATCACTTCACCGAGGTGACCGCCACCCGGCAGGAGCTGTCGATTCGGGCGGTCGACGTCCGGGGCGCGCATCTGGACGAGGTGGTGCTGCAGTGACGGCCGGGACGCCCCCTGACCGGGTCAGTTCCGAAGCAGAAAGCTCAGGCTGGTGATCCAGCGGCCCCCGTCGCGGCCCCCCTCCTGGACGACCTCCACCGTCCGGGCTCCGGACAGCAGGGCGAGGTCCGACGGCGCGATCTCGGCCCGGTAGGGAGGGATCTCTCCGTTGCCCGTATGCACTCCCGCCACGTCCAAGGCTTGGTGCGCCGTCCACCACATGACCGGGTGGACGGTGTCGCCGAACTCCGACGTTCCGGGTCCGGCGCAGGGTGTGTTTGCGTTGTCGTTGCCGAAGCCCGCCAGCGCGTACACATAGGGTGCCGAGACCGCCGTCGCCACCTCGACTCCGTCCACCAGGACATGGAACCGAGGGGGAAGTCCGGACATGTACCAGAACTCGCCGGCCTGTCCGTGTCCGCTCAGGGTGAGCTCCATCGAGGCCGAGGCGGGGGCGGGATCCGGGAACGTCACCGGTGCCGACAGCTTCGCGCGATGGCCCGTCAGGGAGCGGTAGGCCACCGAGGCGACCGGCTGCGCCGGCTGCCGGACCAGCGCCGACGTCGGCTCGTCGTCGTACAGCTCGAGCGTCACGGATCCGAGGATGGTCCCCACGTAGGTCCCGAAGTACAGGGTGACGGCGGCCGTGCCCCCGGCGGGCAGCAGACGCGAGAACTCCGTGACGTCCTTGCGGACGGTGAACGCAGTCCTCGGTGTTGTCCCCCTCAGTACCTCGACGCCTCCTATCGCTACGCCGAAGACTCGGTCCCAGGGGTCCCCGTCCGGCCGGGAGCTGAAGACCAGGACGATGCGGTCCCAGTCGCCTGCCGGAACGGAGACGGACTTCGTCCGGCCCGACTCGGTGCACGTGAACGGCTCGTCGGTGAACGCCGTGACGGTCACGCCGGGAGCCGACGCTGCGGGGACGTCCGGGCCCTCTACGGACGGGACCGCGGGGGTCGCTGCCGCGGGTGCGCCGGCTGCCAGGAGCAGTGCCGTGACGAGGGCGACGACGGGGCGGGGTGACCTCATGCGCAAAGGGTTCTGGCCCGGCGCCTCCAGTCCTGCCCGGGCCCCTTGAGCCACTTAACACAACGGCGGTAGTATTTAGTGATCCGGAGCGGGAGACCCATGACGACCACGTCCATAAACGCCACACACGTAGACGCCCTGGCCTCCGGCGCGCCCGAATGGGCCGGCTCCCTGCGCCGCGCCGCCTGGGAGCGCCACCTTGAGATGCCAGCCCCCACCCCCTACGAGGAGGTGTGGCGATTCACGGACATGAGCCTGCTGGACCTGTCCACCTTCGGCCGGGTCCAGGCCCAGTCCGCCCCCCCGGCAACGACAGGGGAGACCTCGGCGTTCGATCTGGCGGGCGGATCCGCAGCCGGCACGGCGACCCACATCGATTCGCTTCACGCCGGCACCGAGCTGTCCGAGGATGCGCGCGCGGCGGGGATCGTCTACATGCCGCTGGACAAAGCGCTCGTGGAGCACGAGGACATCGTGCGGCCGCGGCTCGGCTCCCTGGTCGGAGCCTCGGACCACTTCACCTCCTGGCAGCTGGCTACGCACAGCGGAGGCATGTTCCTGTACGTCCCGCGCGACGTGGTGGTGGAGCAGCCGATCAGCTCGCTGCACCGTCTGACCGCCGGCGGGGTCGCCGTTGCGACCCGGACCCTGGTCGTTGTCGAGCCGGGGGCCAAGGTTGTCTTCAACGACGTCTACACCGGGCAAGCTCTGGACTCTCCTTCACTTCACGCTCCCGTGGTCGAGCTGTTCATCGGACAGGGCGCGAGCGTGGGCTGGCTGACCTGGCAGGACCTCGGCCCCGGCACGCGGCACCTCGCCCACGTCAAGGCGCACCTGGAGCGCGACGCGCGGCTGGAGTCGCTGGTAGTGACGCTCGGCGGTGACTACTCCCGGACTTGGAAGGAGTGCGCGATGGCCGGCGAGGGGTCCTCGAGCGTGATGCTCGGGCTGTTCTTCCCCCACGGCTCGCAGCGCTTTGAGCACTGGACGGTGCAGGACCACGTCCGGCCGCACACGACGTCCGACCTTTTGTACAAGGGAGCTCTGGCCGACGACTCCAACTGCGTGTACTACGGGACCATCAGGGTCCGTCCGGGGGCCGCCAGGACCGACGCCTACCAGGCCAACCGCAACCTCGCGCTGTCGCCCAAGGCGCGCGTCGTCACGCAGCCGCAGCTGGAGATAGAGAACAACGACGTCCGCTGCACGCACGGCGCGACGATCGGACAGGTAGACCCCGACCACCTCTTTTACATCCAGTCACGCGGGGTCGAGCGCGAACAGGCGGAGCAGCTGGTGGTCTTCGGGTTCTTCAACGAGGTGCTGGAGCGGGTCCAGTGGTCGGGGATGCACGAGCGGCTGGCCGACGCCATCGCCACGAAGATGAAGCTGCAAAGGGGTGTTTCTTGAGGTTCGTAAAGGCGGCGCAGCTGTCCGACCTTCTGGCGGACGACGCCGTGCGAGTGGAGGTCGAGGGGACACCTGTGGCCGTGGTCCGCGTCCGAGACGAGGTGTTCGCCGTGTCCGACGTCTGCACCCACGAGGACACGTCGCTGGCCGAAGGATTCGTCGAAGGGTATGCCCTGGAGTGCCCGCTGCACGGGGCCTCCTTTGACGTCCGCACCGGGGAGGTGCTGGCGCTGCCGGCCACCCGCAACCTGCCGACCTATCCCGTCCGCGTCGAGGGCGACGACGTCCTCGTAGGCATCGAAGACCAACAGGAGACGACATGACCAAGCCGATTCTCGCCATCCAGGACCTGCACGTGACCGTGGAGGACAAGCCGATCCTGCGCGGCCTGGACCTGGAGGTCCACCGCGGCAAGGTCCACGCCGTGATGGGACCCAACGGGTCGGGCAAGTCGACGATGGCCAACGTCCTGCTCGGACATCCCGCCTACGAGATCACGTCCGGACGCATCGAGTTCAAAGGCGAGGACATCACCGAGATGGCCCCCGAGGAGCGGGCCAGGCTTGGGCTGTTCCTCGCCTTCCAGTACCCCGTGGAGGTGCCGGGGGTGTCGGTGTCCAACTTCCTGCGGACGGCGATGGGAGCCGTCCGAGGACAGGCCGTCCCCGTACGCGAGTTCATGACCGAGCTGAAGGCCACCATGGCCCGCCTCGGCATGGACCCGGACTTCGCCCGCCGCAACATCAACGAGGGCTTTTCCGGCGGTGAGAAGAAGCGCAACGAGGTCCTTCAGATGGCGCTTCTGCGCCCGGAGCTGGCGGTCCTGGACGAAACCGACTCGGGCCTGGACATCGACGCCATCCGGGTGGTGTCCGATGCCGTGAACCAGCTACGTTCCCCGGAGATCGGCTTTCTCGTGATCACGCACTACAAGCGGCTGCTGAACTACATCCGGCCCGACGTCGTTCACGTGCTGCTCGATGGACGCGTGGTGAAGTCCGGGGGCCCGGAGCTGGCCGACGAGCTGGAGCAGACGGGATACGAGGAGCTTCGCCGCCAGTTCGGTCTCGCCGAGGAGGCGCCGGCGCCGGCATGACCCCCGACTTCGCCGCCCTCAGGTCCGACTTCCCGATCCTTGACCGGGAGGTAAACGGCCGGCGACTCGTCTATCTGGACTCGGCCGCCACGTCGCAGAAGCCGCGCCAGGTGATCGATGCGATGTCGGACTACTACGAGCGCTACAACGCAAACGTCCATCGCGGCGTGTACTCACTGGCGGAGCAGGCCACGGCCGCGTTCGAGGGCGCCCGGATGAAGGTCGCCCAGTTCGTCGGTGCCCCAGATCCGATGGGGTGCGTGTTCACCAAGAACTGCACGGAGGCCATCAACCTGGTCGCCTACGCCTGGGCACGCCGGCGGCTGAAGCCGGGCGACGAGATCCTCGTCACCGAGATGGAGCACCACTCCAACCTCGTCCCCTGGCACATGACGGCTCAGGACACCGGTGCGGTCGTGAAGTTCATCGGCGTGACCGACGGCGGAGAGCTCGACCTGGCCCAGCTCGACGGCCTGCTGACCGATCGCACCAAGCTCGTCGCCGTAACCGCTATGTCGAACGTGCTGGGGGTGCTCAACGACGTTTCCCGGATCGCGGAGGCGGCGCACGCGGTGGGCGCCCTGGTGCTGGCCGATGTCGCGCAGCTGGTCGCTCACGCGCCCTGCGACTTCACGTCGCTGGGCTGCGACTTCATGGCCTTCTCGGGGCACAAGATGCTCGGCCCCACGGGCATCGGCGTGCTGGTGGCGCGGCGGGAACTGCTGGACGACATGAACCCGTTCCTCGGCGGCGGGGAGATGATCCGCGACGTGACGATGGAGGGCGCCACCTACACCGACGTCCCGTGGAAGTTCGAGGCGGGCACGCCCGTGATAGCGGAGGCCATAGGACTGGGTGCCGCGGTGGACTACCTGTCGGCCATCGGGATGGATGCCGTCAGGGACCACGAGACGGAGCTGGTTCGCTACGGCCTCAAGGCCCTGGACTCGATCGACGATTTGGTCGTCTACGGCCCGAAGGACCCCGAGAGGCGCGGTTCGGCGCTGAGCTTCAACGTCTTCGACTCCTCCGGCGAGCTCCTTCACCCGCACGACCTGGGCACGATGCTGGACCAGCACGGAGTCGCGATACGCGCCGGCCACCACTGCGCCCGGCCGCTCATGCGCCGCTACGATGTGCCCGCGATGTGCCGCGCGTCCTGCTACGTCTACAACTCCGAAGCCGATCTCGACGCGCTCGTCGAGGCGATCGACAAGACCAAGCGCTTTTTCGCGGGGGCCTAGGGATGTCCGCAGACGACCTGTACCGCGAGATCATCCTCGACCCCTACCGCTCGCCGCGGAACACGAGGCGGGGGGTGGAGGGCGCCATCGCCGTTAAGCACGACAATCCGCTGTGCGGAGACGAGTTGCACCTGGCGGTGGACGTCCAGTCAGGGGGCCTCGCGGACGTCGCCTTCGACGGGCGGGGGTGCTCGATCTCCCAGGCGTCGGCGTCGATGATGACGGAGGCGGTCCGGGGCATGAGCGTGGCCGACGCTCTGGGACTCACGGAGACGGTCCGTCAGATGATGCACGGCGAACCGCCCCCCGAAGACCTCGGCGACCTGATGGCTCTCGAGGGAGTGGCGAAGTTCCCCGTCCGGGTCAAGTGCGCGCTGCTGGCCTGGATGGCCCTGAAGGACGCGCTCGGCCAATCCACGGAGGCGCCATGACCACCAAAACGATCGACGAGCAGGCGTGCTGGGAGGCCCTGACGGCCGTGCTCGACCCCGAGATAGGGGTCGACGTCGTAAACCTCGGCCTGATCTACGGAGTGGAGATCGAGGGTTCGCGCGTCAACGTCCGGATGACGCTGACCTCGATGGGCTGTCCGATGACCGACCTCATGGCCTTTCAGGCCAAGGAAGCGGTGGGGACGGTCCCGGGGGTCGAGGAGGTAAACGTGGACTTCACGTTCGACCCTCCCTGGTCACCGGACCGGATGACAGAAGAGGGCCGGGAAATGCTCCAGGCCATGGGCTTCTGGTAGGCGACCTGCCCCCGCTTAGGGGGCGTTGGGCTCCGGAGCGCTCTTCGCTTCCCTGAACCGGTCGACGAACGCGTCGATGACCTTCTTGTCAACGGCCGGGCAGGTCTGCATCCGGCCCCACGCCGTTAGCGCAACCTTGCCGTCCTTCAGTTTCGGGTAGGGGACGACAATCACCTTCTCCTGCTCCCCGTAGGCGTCCTCAAGCTTCTCGAGGTCGGCGTCCTCGAGCCCGTTGTGCCAGACGATGATGTAGCCGTGCTCCAGGGAGTGCACCGCCTGCACGATCGTCGGCGGGTTCTGCGGGTTGTTCGGCTGAGGCGGCGTCTCCGCGAACTGTTCGTCGTAAACCCTGGCCTGCAGCGCCGTGGGCCAGTGACGCCCGTGGGTGGGCGGCGACGTGTCGTACTTCGGCTGCGCCTCGCCCGGCTTCATGTGCTGGTTCTCCCCGGTGTCCCCGGTCTCCTTGATTTCCGAGCAACCAGCGGACCGGGCCACTTTCGCCAGGCGCTTGGCCTCCTGGCGCCCCTGAGCGGCCCGGTAGACCACGAAGCCTGCCGCAGCCAGGACCAGGATGGTCAGGATGGCTACGTTGCGCAGGCGCTTGCGGCGCTGCTGGGCCTGCCGCTTGCGCTGCTGGGCCTCCCGGCGCGCCTTGGCAGAAACCCGACGCTCCTCGGCAGCCGAAGCCGGAACCGCGGCGGCGGGCGCGGGGTGGTCCGGGTCGGGGACCACAGCCTGTGTCTGCGCGGGACGAGGACCCCTCGGCGGGGCCTGCCGCTTTTTCTTTCCCGACTTCTTCTTTTTGCTCGGCATCGGCACACAGGATAACCATGTGGCGGCCGCTAAAATAAATCCACGTGCGCGGTCGCAGGCGCCTGATGGCGCTGGGCCTGTCCCTGTCGTCCTCGGCGCTCCTGGCTTTGTCCAGCGAGCCCTTCGCTTTCGCTCCCGTGGCCTGGGTCGCCCTGACGCCCCTGTTCGTGGCCATCCTGCGGGAGCCGAAGTGGCGCTGGTCGGCGCTGTACGGCTTCGTCTGCGGCGCCGCCTACTTCGCTTTCCACCTGTCGTGGATCTTTTTGTTCGGCTGGATGGCGTGGGTCGGGCTGGTGCTGGTTATGTCGGCGTTCTCCGCGGCGGCCGGATGGGCCGCCGGGGTCGTCCGCAGGCTTCCGCTGGCGCCGGCGCTCGTGGCCGGGGCCTGGACGGGGGCCGAGCTGCTGCGCGATCGCATCCCGTGGGGCGGCTTCTCCTGGGGGACGCTGGGGACTTCGCAGGCGGCGATGCCGGGCGTGCGGTGGCTGGCCGGCACCGTAGGCGCCTTCGGCCTCACCTTCCTGACGGCATTTGTCGCCGCGGTGGTCGCCGACCGCGTGGTCGCCGGTGGGATGCCGTGGGGCAGCATCGGACTGGTCGGCGCAGTCCTCGTGGCGCTGGTGGCGGTGGACGCGGCGATGTTCGCCGGCGCTGGGCAAGGGCGGCCGTTCGAGGTCGCAGTGGTGCAGGGCAACGTCCCGCGCCCGTACGACGAGCTGCGCCAGCGTGAACGCGTCTTTGAAGGGCACATGCGCCTTACGCGCACGCTTCTCGACGATCCGGCAAGGCCCGACCTGGTGGTGTGGGCGGAGGACGCGGTGCGCTCCGATGTATTGCCGGACGCCGACGCGCAGATCGCGGCGCTGGCGGCCGAGCTGGGGACGCCGATGCTGGTGGGGCGATCGGAGACGGACTTCGTGCGCGAGGGGTTCCTCAACCTCGTGGACCACATCGACGAGGCGGGCACGACCGTCGACAGCTACTCAAAGCGTCACCCCGTGCCCTTCGGCGAGTACGTCCCTGTGTCGTTTCTGCGGCGCTTCGTCACGACGCTCGACCAGGTGCCCTACGACATGCTCCGTGGCTCCGAGCCCACCGTCTTCGATGTCTCGGGCACGAAGGTCGCGGCGCCGATCTGCTTTGAATCGGTGTTTCCCCGCGACGTCAGGGTCTTCGCCCGCAAGGG
>DATLNZ010000015.1 GCA_035536535.1 Actinomycetota bacterium
ATAGCCGACGCGGGGAAGGTCAGGTGGATGCCTTTCGCCGGACGCACCCCCGCCAGCTCCGCCGGATCCTCCAGCCGGCGCACCTCGTCCACCCACACACCGGAGGCGTTCACCACGGCGCGGGCTCGCACGTGGACCGGCTCCCCGGTCTCCACGTCGGACACGACGGCGCCCGAGGCTCTGCCGCGGGTGTCCCGCAGCAGCTCGAGCACCGGCGCATGGTTGGCGACCACCGCTCCCATCTCCCCGGCTGTGCGCGCGATCGTCCAGACCAGGCGTGCGTCGTCCGTCCGGGCGTCCGGATAGCAGTAGGCGCCGGTCACGTGGGGGCCGAGAGCCCACGCCAGCTGCCGGGCCCCCGGTTGGTCGAGTCTCCGGTGCCGGGACGCGCCGGACCCTGCGGCGAGCAGGTCGTAGGCGACCAGTCCCGCGCGCACTGCCACCAGCGGGCGCCCCCGCTGAAGGGGGACGAGGAACTGCGTGGGCCAGACCAGAAACGGCGCGAGCCTCTGGAGCAGCTGCCGCTCGCGCAGCGCCTCCCGCACTAGCCGCACCTCGAGTCGCTGCAGGTAACGAAGCCCGCCGTGGATCAGTTTGGAAGATCGCGACGAGGTTCCCGCCGCGAAGTCGTCGCGCTCGACCAGCGCAACCGACAACCCGCGCGAAGCGGCGTCCAGGGCTACGCCGCAGCCGGTGATCCCCCCGCCAACCACGAGCAGGTCGAACCTGTCGTCCCGGAGTCGTTCGATCGCTTCCTCGCGGCGCACGCAGGACAGCATGCCCGGACTTGGCCGCCCCTGCCGGAGATAGCATCTGTCCATGGGGTCACAGGTGCTGATCACAGGATGCTCGAGCGGCTTCGGCCTGGAAGCCGCCGTGGCATGCGCCAGGAGGGGGTTCCGTGTCTTCGCCTCCATGCGCAACCTGGACAAGCGCTCTGCCCTGGACGAGGCGGTGGCGTCCGCGGGGGTCACGGAGCGGGTCGAGGTGGTGCGCCTGGACGTCACCGACGGCGCATCCATCAGGCAGGCGGTCGCCGGGATCCTGGACGGCGGCGGGGGACTGTACGGCGTCGTGCACAACGCTGGCATCAATGTCGCGGGAGCCTTCGAGGATCTTCCGGACGACGAGATACGCCGCGTGCTCGAGACCAACTTCTTCGGCGTGCTCGCGCTCACGCGCGAGGTGCTGCCGCAGATGCGCGAGCGCCGTAAGGGCCGGATCGTGTGTGTCTCCAGCAACTCGGCGTTCGGCGGTACCCCAGGACTCTCCGCATATGCAGCCAGCAAGTGGGCTCTGGAGGGATGGGCGGAGTCAATCGCCTTCGAACTGGAGCCGTTTGGCATCGACGTCGTGCTGTTCGAACCGGGGGTCTACCGCACGGAGATCTGGGACTCGTCGGAGCGCCACAAGCCCCAGGACAGCGCCTACGCGGGCTTTCTCGAGGTGGGGGAGTCGTTCCTCAACCGGCTCGTGCTTCCCCACGCCCGGCACCCGAGGGAGGTCGGGGAGGCGATCGCATCGGCTCTGGACGCCAAGCGACCTCGGTTCCGCAACCCGATGGGTCCGGACGCATGGATCACCGCCGCAGCGCAGCGCGCGCTTCCATACCGGGTGCGGATGCGGGCCACCGGGCTGGTCTCGGGCCTCAGGCACTGGAAGCCGTAGTTCCCTGCTCCGGCACTTTGGCGTGTCGGCCCCCGCCCGTACCGTCGGTGGATGCTCGACCTTCTGTCCGTCGCTGGACAACTGCGGCGCATGCGCAGCGACTTGGCGCGCCTGGATGACGAACGCGGCCCCCGGCTGGAGGCGGCGGCGTCGGCCTGGCGGCAGGCCGTGGCGCTCGGACCGGCCCTGCGTGACCGTGTCCTGAAGGCACGGACCTCCTGGCTGGTGGCCGAGCCGCTCGAGGAGCTTCGCGCCTACGACGTGGTCCCCCCCGGCTCTTACCGGGTGGCGGCGTCCGACGGGTCTCAGGTGTTCCCGGACCGCCACGAGATGGCGCAATGCTTTCTGGTGAACGTGGGGCTGGTGCAGATCGACTACCGCGCGTACGCGGCGGCGATGACCTCGGCCCCCACGCTGTGCTGGCTGCCGGCGGACGTCTACCCGCTGGTGGGCGGCATGAGGCAGGAGGCCGACGGACGAGTCGTTGCAGCGCGGCGCTTCGCCGCCGAGTGTGACGCCCTCACCGGCGCCGCGGCCTCCAACGACCTGCTGCTGACCGACGGGACTCTTCTGCTGTGGTGGCTGGACCCCGACCCGGACCGCCTGCGCGCGCTGCCGCCCGACGACGTGAAGTCGCGGACGCTTGCGTCCCTCAACGCGATGACGGCGGCCTCCAGGGACGCCGGGTCGGTGCCGGTGGGATATCTGTCCGCTCCGAGAAGCACCGACGTGGTGTCGATGCTGAAAGTCGTCCTGTGCACGGAGGAACCGGTCGACTGCGACCGCTGTCCTTACACCTCAGGCAAGAAGGCATGGGGCTCCAGGCCCGCCCAGACCGATGCGCTGCGGATGCTCCCCGCGCCGGAGCGTCCCTGCGAAGAGGTGGAGACCATCGCGGACGCCGCCCTGTTCGCGCGGCTGCTCCACCCCGGACAGCGCTCGGGCCGTTTCCGGTCCTCCGCTCAGGTGGCGCAGGCCTACGAGGCCCCCATCGACTTCGTGTACCTGCACACGGGGGCAGAGATCGCGCGGCTGGAGTTCCCGGCCTGGGTGACGCCGGATGGCCTGGATTCGATGTGCGGAATGGTCGCCGACCAGTGCGACAAGGGCCTGGGTTATCCGGTCGCCCTGGCGGAGGCCCACGAGCAGGGTGTCGTCAGGGGCAACGACAGGCGAGCGTTCCAGGACCTGCTGCGCCGCCAGGGGGCTGGTCCAGTCAGCGCAAAGCTGTCGCGCAAGCGCCTGAGCGTCCTGTAGCCGCCGGCGGAACGCCAGTCGGGGGGCCCGGCCACTGTCCCTGCCGGCCGCCACACTGGGCAAAACCACGGAACTGGGCCCGAGCGGAGGGTGCATGAACACAGTCACGCGCGTCGGAGAGATCGTCGAGGCATCGACCACGCGGTTCAGGGCCGTCGCGCCGGAGGCCTTTGTGCCCCCCGCGTTCGGGTCCTTTGTCAAAGCCGTTTCCGGAGCCCGCACCGTCTTCGCGGTGGTAGCTCACGTGGAGCATGCGTCGCTTGATCCTTCGCGCAGGGCGATTCCGCTGGGCCGGACCTGGGAGGAGCTGCGGCGGGAGCAGCCTCAGGTGATCGACCTGCTCCAAACCGAGTTCGACGCCCTTTGCGTCGCCTTTCGGGACGGAGACGGTCCGGTGGCGCCCTACCTGCCCCCGGTCCCGCCGCGCGTGCACGACTTCGTCGCCGTGTGCGAGTCCGCCGAGATCAGGGCCCTGACCTCCGACCTGTCGTTTGTCAGGACGCTGGGGTCGAGCGGACTGGGCGTGGCCGGCGAGCTCGTCGCTGCGGCGATCCGGGCCGCGGCCGACGCGCGGGACGACCGCCGGTCGTTTCTGCTGCGCGCCGGACGTGAGGTGGCCGATCTGTACCGGCAGGACTACGAGCAGGCGTGCTCGATCCTGCGCCGGCTGGGCATGCGCATAGCCGGCGACGACCACGACCACCCGGCCCCCGCCTCGGTGGCGGTCCGCCGCGAGAGCAGCAGGTAGCACGTCCGCATGACCGAAGGGTCCAACGGGCGCGAGGCCGCGGCGCTGGCCGCTCTGGAGGAGTCGCTCGGCCCCCGCCGGCTCGGGCGGGTCATCCAGGGGTCCCTGCTCGAGGGCATGACCGCGCGTCTGGAGGATGACGTATCGGTGGAAGACGTCCGGGTGGGCCGGTTCGTGGTGGTCGACGGGGCGAGGCACCGGTTCTTTTCGACCATCCACGACGTGCGGCTGGCCAATACCAACGACGACGTCCTCCTGCGCCCCCCGGACGACGAGTTCGTTCAGGCGGTACTGCACGGCACCAACACCTACGCCACGGTGGACCTCAAGCCGAAGCTCCTGCTGGAGATGGGCGTGGAGGGCGTCCGTCCGGTCAAGACGATCCCGCCGCACTTCGCCCGCGTGGCGGAGGCCTCCGATGCCGACGTGGCCGTGGTATTCGGCAGTGAGGACGAGACGCATCTGCCGATCGGCACCCCACTGGAGATGACCTCCGAGGTCTGCGTGAACCTCGAGCGGTTCGTGGAGCGCTCCAACGCCGTGTTCGGCAAGACGGGCACCGGCAAGTCGTTTCTCACGCGGATG
>DATLNZ010000016.1 GCA_035536535.1 Actinomycetota bacterium
GCACCCGGAGGTCATCGACGCCTACACGGACGGCTCCCTCATCGAGTTGTGGGACACGCTGTCCAAGGGCCACAGGTCCTCCCCCTACGGACTTCGCCCCGAGGAGGCCGCCGTGCTGGCCCTCCTCAAGCGCCGGGCCGCGGCTCAGAAACGAAAGAGCAGGCGCGGAGCCGCCTGAGCCCGCAGCCGGCCAGGGCGGTCCGGGGCCGCTGCTAGCCTTCGCGCATGACCACGCTCGCCGGCGACTGCGCGCTGCAGACGTCAGTCCGTGTGTCTCTGCCTCTGGACCTGCGGCTCTCGCTGTCCGCGCTGAGGCACGGGCCGGGCGATCCGACCATCCGGCTGGACTCGTCCGGAGTGTGGCGCGCCACGAGGATGCAGTCCGGACCGGCCACGATGCACCTAAGCCAGCGCGGCTCGGAGGTGGACGTCCGGGCCTGGGGGCCGGGAGCGGCGGAGGCTCTGGACTCGGCTCCCGCGCTCGTGGGGGCCCGGGACGACCTCGGCGGGTGGAACCCCCGCGCCCACCCGCTGGTGCATGAGCTGCACCGCCGTATGGAGGGGATGCGGATGATCTCGAGCGGGCGCGTCCTGGAGGCAGCCGTACCTGCCGTCATCGAACAGAAGGTGACGTCGCACGAAGCGCATGCCGCGTGGCGGCGCATGGTCATGGCGTGGGGAGACCCGGCTCCGGGACCGGGCGAGCTCAAGCTGATGCCGAGCCCGGAGATGCTGGGGGCCCAGCCCTACTGGGCCTTCCACCGCCACGGCGTCGAGCGCAGGAGAGCCGACGTTATCCGCAGCCTCGCCGCTCGCAGCCGTCGGGTTGAAGAAGCGGCGATCATGCCGAAGCCGCAGGCGCGGGGGCGTCTGGAGGCCTTTTCCGGCGTCGGCCCGTGGACGTCGGCCGAGGTGGCACGGGTGTGCTGGGGCGACGCCGACGCAGTTAGCGTCGGGGACTACCACGTCGGGCCGGTGGTCGTGTACGCGCTGACGGGACGCCGGGGAGGCGACGACGACGCGATGCTGGAGCTGCTCGAGCCCTTCCGGCCGCATTCGGCTCGCGCGGCGAACCTCATCATGCTCGGCGGCCCGCGGCCCCCGAGAAGGGCCCCCAAGGCACGGCTCCGGGACTTCCGGCAGTTCTAGGGCTGCTCGGGACCCGTAGGGCCTGCAGCCGGGTCCAGGGGGTCCGGCGGCATCCCGTGCCTGTCGATGTACAGGATCGCCAGGGCGGCGACCCTGTCGTAGCTGTCGATTCCCAGCGGCTCCCCGATCCCCTTGAGGTACGTGTCATAGACCGCCCGGTGCGCGACCGCCTCGCGCTTGACGGTCCGCCTGTAGTGCGCCGAGATCGCGACGTGGTCGCGCAGGACGCCCGGGTGCAGCGACGAGGAGTCGCGGCCGAACTCCAGCCAGAGATCCAGCCAGCCTGAGTACCGCACCTCCGGCCGCTGCGACACCCAGGCCGTCAGGATCCCGACGAAGCTGGCGTCGTCCTCCGCCGCGAAACCCGCGAGGTGCGCGCGCTCGTGGGCGGCTATGGACGGGAGCAGCCCGGGCGGCTCAGGACGGACCACCGTCGGCTCGGCGGTCAACGGCGAGTACAGGCCGGAGATCCCCCAACGTTGCAGTACCACTCCCGCGCCGGACGTCTTGGTGCGCCCGGTGGTGACGGCGGCCACGCCGGCTCGATTCAACGCACGGGCCTGCGCCTGCGCCAGGTGGCGGTCCAGGGGCCGCAGGTCCTTCGGCATCCGGACGATGCCTTTGCCGTCCTCGGGGAGCTGGGCCCGGAGGCGGCCGGTACGGGAGCCGATCATCGCGACGATCTCGTCGATGCGCTGCGGGGGGATGTCCCGGCCGCCCAGACCGAACAGCACCTCGGGGGCCGGTCGTGCGTAGTTGAGCGCGTACAGAGGCAGCGCACAGGCCCAGATCCACCCCATCAAAGCGAGAACGGCCGCAAGCACCGACACCGCCGCGCGTCTGCGGAGCCCGCCGGCGTCCCTGGCCCGCTTCCACGCCCGCCGGCCCACCGCGACGGCGGCCGGCAGGGCAAGGACCTGGCCGGTGTCGCCGACACTGAACGGAATGACGCCGGTCACGGAGGCCACGGCTCCCGCCAAGGCGGGATACACACCCCCGGAGTACGCCGACTCGACGAGATGCGGGACCCGCCTGGCCCCCGTCAGCGCCAAAAGCCCCAGGAGGCCCAGCCAGATGCCGAGGTGAAGCGGGCGCGGAACCTTGACTCGAAGCAGACGCCGTTCGGACCCGTGGACCCCTGGAGATGCGTCCGTGCCGGTCACTGGACCTGAGTGGCCGGCCGGTCATGGATCAGCCGGTGCCGGCCTTGGATGGGCTCCGGGGGCGGGACTCGAACCCGCAACCTACGGATTAACACTCTAAACCTCGGTGACCTGCGATTATGCGTTGTAACAAGGCCCTGTGACAGCAAATGTTCAGCGGCGCTCGCCGACCTCGCGCGGGCAAGGCCTCGGAAATCGGCATACCCCCCCTCAATCTGGCCTTCCCCCCACCGGCGCCAGGCTGTACAGCCGGCGAGCTCCGGGTCGAGTACTTCAACAGAGCTAGCCCGGAAGGCTCGTCACCTATGAATGTCCAGGGATCTGACGACGAGTGTCGCAGAGCGAATCTTCGCGAGCTCCACCGCAAGGCATCCCCACCACTCGATGAGCGTCCACCTCCAGAGCCATCAGGTCCGAGCGCATTGCCTCCCACAGGTTCTCCCCCCCCGCCTAGCACGGTCACCGGCCGACGGTCGGCCCCCGCGTGCTTCGCGAAGACATCAACCGTGGAGGGAGAACACGGGGATCGAGCGGCAGCTGGGATGGGAGGCACAGCCTTGGGAATGGAACGTCAGAAGACACACCGCCATCGCGGTCTGGGCGCTCGAGACTAGGCGCAAGGTCGCTGCCACCGCCGAAGTACCGAAAACAGGGGTCGCCAATGGGGGTGCGGTCCCCGGAGCATCGGTAGGCGTCACTCCGCCTGGTTGTCACGGATTCAGACCGGCAGACTCCAGTGTCGCGCTCGCGGGCTGAACCGATAGCTGCCCTCTTGGGTCGAAGATCGAAGCTGCGTGCGGTCAATAGTCAGCGGCGTCGGTAGGGTCGCGGAGTCACGATCCGCTCCAACCCCGCTGCCGAATGCTCTCGGGTGACGCGTTCGGGCTGATCTACGAGGACTTCCTACGGCCTACAGCACGGCCCTACGCCACTCAGGGTCCAGTTCAGCCCAGTCGCATCAACCGCCGAGCCGGTTGCCGAGCACCTCCTGCCAGCCGCCGCTCGGCTAAACCCTCTCTCTGGGACAGCCATACCTCGCCGGACGTCTATCGCGTTAGACCAACTAACGGCACTACTCGCGCTCACTCCGAAGGGACCCACTTGAAGAGGAACTACTTGCGCCTGCTCGCCCTTTTCGTATCTGCAGCAATGGCTTCCACCCTAGTGGTGGCCCTTCCGGCGTCTCCCGCCGCGGCAGGGCAGGGGCCGAGCCAGTGGTGCTCGGACGGAGGCAACGAGCTTCCCCTGGCGAACGACCCGATCACCGTCGGCTTTCAGGACTTCGGCCCCGGCCGCTTCTTCGTCTGCTTCAGCAGCACCCCCAACGGCAGCCCTGACACCGACGTCGTCGGAACGTTGATCTCGTTCAACGCGGGCCCCGAAGGGGTGTCGATCGGGTGCTTGTCCGACGCTGCATCAGCGGTGAAGTGCGACAACGCAAGCGCTGCCGTCACCGGCACGCAGGCCTCGGTAGGAGGCACGACCCTTGATCCGCTCAGGTCCGGGCCCCCCGGGGGGGCCTCCGGGTTCTGCAGCGACAACGCCTCGCCCAACGAGTATCCGGTCATGAACAGCCCTGCCCGCATCGGCTTTGAGAACAGCGGCCCCAACCAGTACCTGTTCTGCTACGCCACCAATACGTCAGGCGAGCAGCCGGAAGCTTCGGGCGGCGTGATCGCGGTTGCCACCGACAACGGCCAGGGCGGATTGTCGTTTCAGTGCCTGCCCGACTCCAACGCCGTCGTGAAGGTGCATTGCGACTTCGGCGCGGACAGCGCCATCCGAGACCCCTGGGGGCCAAGTCCTGGAAACACCGCAGATGCAGCGCTGTACTTCAACGGCGCCCACGCGATTGCCCGTGAGACGGGGGTGGAGGTCGGAGAGCCCAACGAAGGCGGGACATGCGCCTGGGTAGGCGGGAGCCTCGTGCTGGCGTCGTGCCCGCTGGTGTTCGTCAGCGCGACCCGCAGCACATGGGGACCCGTGGCGGTAAGTGGGACGGGCGACGCGAATGGGACGGTGGCTGCGAGCGGCACGGGAAACGCCAACGGCACGATCGCGGTCAGCGGGTCTGGATCGTCATTCGGGGGGCTTCTTGGTCTTAGCGGAACCGGCAGCGCGGGCGGAGGGATCGCGGCATCCGCGCTCGGTCCGGCCTCAGGGACCGTGGGGGCCGTCTCTGGAGAGGCCGCTCCCGCCACCACTCGGGCCGTAGAAGCGGAGCTGATCCGAGCGGCGGTTGGTTTTCTGGCTCTGAAGAACGAGCTGCTAACAGCGGCAGACTCCGTCGTCTTTGACTCAGTGACCGCTGGCACTCCTGCCAAGACCTACTCGCGAGTTCTAACCGGGCACGTCCCCAATCTTCGAGCGCTTCATGATGAGTTGGCGGGCGGGAGCTTCTTTGTCGACGAGTTCTACTGGGACGTCCTTGACACATCGGTTGTGGGTACTGCCGAGCAGACGGATGTGCGTATGCAAGTCTACGAGGCCTACCGCATCACTTCGAGCATGACAGGAAGGTCGGAGACAGTGGAGAAGGCGCTCTCCTACACCTTCTCCTTTGCCTATATCCCGTCCAGCAGCTGGGAGATGGTTTCTGCCGCCCAGCAGATGCCCGACGAGAACGAACACGACAACGGTTGGGCGCCAATTCCCGCGAACCCTGCCGACTCGATGAGCGACAGCGACCCCGTCGGAGAGGTCTTGCCTGATGAAGCCGAGGAACTTGCGAGGCAAGACCCCCTGCTGCTCCTGCCTGACATACAGTTCCCCATGACTTCATCGGCCAATCCCCAGATATGGTGCGTGTGGTGCGGCTCTCGTCGGAAGATTAATCGACAAAAGATGGTGGAGTACGCCGCCGCATATCACGGCGAGGGTGCTGGCAACTATAACCCTGCATATCGGAATTTCGATCCCACTGACTGTAACAACTTCGTTTCCCAGGCGCTCTTCGCAGGCGGTTGGACAATGGAGTTCGGGCACAAATATAGCACCGGCGCCTGGTGGTATAACTTCCAACCGGGGAGAAGCCAGTCGCGCACCTGGACGTCCACTACGCACTTGTTCACCTACTTCCACCATTCCCGTCGCGGTCGCCTGGTGAAATACTGGTCCGATCTCAGGGATGGAGACGTCGTGTTCGCGGACTGGGATAGGGATAGCTCTGTCGATCATTCGATGATTGTGGTAGGGACAGACCCGAGCGAGCCAGGAATCAAGTTGCTCTCACAGCATACGAATGATCGAGCTGCGAAGAAGCGCACAGAGCTTCCAAAGGATGGTCACTATTATGGATGGCATCTCGCTGAAGAATTCCGGTCCACTCAGTAGACGCGCCAAGTGGGTGTCTGCGGCTGCGGGAGTCTTGAGCGCGGGAGTGCTTGTCACCCCGCTCGTGTTAATCGTTTGGGAGGGAGCTAATGGGCCTCAGTCACGGCCGTCCCCTCAGGTCACGCAAAGCGCGCGTGCTGTTGTGGACTCTGTGCGCGTGGGTGGCGAGACTGTGGGCGTGACAGCCTCCGAAGTGACCGAGGCAGGAGGGAGGACGACGCTCTGCATGGAGGTCACCGATGCTCGCGGCGACAGGATTAGCAGTGCCTGTGGATTCGACGAGTTGGCGCCGAACATGAGCCCGCACCAGAGGCGCTACGACCCGGGGGTTACGTCACTCTCCAGCAACGAGTGGCTGGTCTACGGCCCGGGCCCTGCTGGGGCTCGGGAGCTTGTGTTTCGATTCGGCAGCAAGGGCCTGGGCCCGTACCCCTTGCGACGGGTTCCGAAGCTTTCCTACCTATATTTCACGGCTCTGGTTCCCGCGCAAGACCATGATGGTCCTATAGAGGTCATCTTCCTGGACAGCGGGGGGCGCGAGGTGAAGTGGAAGAAGCAGCCGGGTCCGTGAGCAGATGCGAAGGCGCCCTGTCCTAGCGCTCGAGCGCGATCTCGACGAATCCGTCCGGGGGAGTGAAGCGCAGGTGGCCCGTCTTGGTTTCATCCACGGTCCAGCCCTGGTTCCGGGCTTCCTTGGCGATCTCGCGGATGTTCATGTTGCGCCTTTCGTTGATCGGTGTCAACAGATATTGGCCAGGTACTAGTGACAGCGTCAACAGTTAGCGCCAACCAGAAGGTTGCAGGAGTCACACCCGTGTGATTTACTGGCTCGCAGTTCGGGCAGTGCGAGTGTCCAAGACTCGGTGAGGACACCTCGCCGGGTCTTTCCATATGTGAAGAGCAGGAGCGCCGACCTGCACCTTCACCCGCAGGACCAGGCCAAGACGTTGCGAATCAGCAGCGCTCGTGACTCCGTAGGGGGCAAAAGTGTCCCAGCCTCATGCAGTCGCGGCGGTGCAGCGAGCTGGGCTACTTCCGGCCGTCCAAGGACAAGGAAGCCTCCTCCTCGATGCCCCTGAAGAAGCTTGATTGCCAACCCCCGCCCGGATCACCTTCCACGCCCGGACCCATTCGTTCGGTCTCCAGACCTCAAGGGGCAGGGATCTTCCGAAGCCGTCTGAGGATTTAGGCATGCCTCCCATCGGAAGTCACTTTCGCCGTCACCTGCGCACCCCTGTCCAGCCTGTCGGCCAGCTCCTGGTCCAGCGTGTCGATCAGGTGTCCGTAGCGATCCAGGGTGAAGGCAGCCGAGTGGTGACCAAGCCGTTCCTGAAGGACCTTCGGATGAGCTCCTGCGGCGATGGCGAGGGCGGCCGCGGTGTGTCTCAGGTCATGGAATCGCAATCCCTGAAGGCCCGCTGCTGCCACGACAGGGCGCCAGACCCGCTTTCGAAACCAGGATGGCCGGACCTCCTTGCCCCTGTATCGGAAAAGGAAGTCACCTGGATCAGCATCCGGGTCGATGCCCCTGGCCAACTCGTCCACGACGAACTTCGGGAGGTTGACGCAGCGTCGGCTGTAACGGCCCTTTGGGGGTCCAACCAGAAGCCGCCCTCCCACTTCACTCAGCGTGCGATTGACGGTCACTCTCCTGCGGAGGAAGTCCACATCCCGAAGCTGCAGCCCGCATACCTCTCCGATACGCAACCCCCCGTAGGCGGCGAGCAGGACGAATCCTCTCCACTCCCCTGCCGAATTCGCCAGGCTCATGACCTCCTCGGCCGCGCAGAACCTCATGGTCGAAGGCGTCACTGGTGAAGTTATCCGCGAGCTCGGGTTTCGTGAGATGCGGCCGTCATCGAGAGCCGCGTTCAATAGACGTCGCAGAAGACGCAGCACAGCGGCCCTTGTGGGGGCACCAACGCCTCGTGCATCCAAGGCTTGCATATACGACTGCACGTCCAGCCTCGTGATGCTCGCCAGGGGACGGGTCGAGAGGACCGGCTCCAGATGACACCGCCACAGGACCGCGTACTGCCGTTGCGTCGAAGGCCGCAGGTGACCCGAGCAAGCCTGGAAGTGGTTCCAGAACTCCCCTAGCGTCATCTTTCCGGCCGAGGGATCAATGAATTCCCCCGACTCCACCTGGGCCTCACAACGCCGAACATGCGCCGTGGCCAGGTCTTTCCTTCGAAAGGTCTTCGAGTGCTGTCGGCCATGGGCGTCCCGCCAGCAGGCGGTCCAGCCATTGCCTCGACGCCTAACCCAACCCACGGCAGCCCTCCCTAGGGGTTCAACCACACGGGAATGAACCCTGGTCGTCCTGTGTGCTTCTCGTAGGCGGCCTGCAGCGCTGCCGAAAGATTGACGTCGCTCCTTCGGATGTCAGCACCGCACCCGCACCGGAAATCATGAGTGAATGCCGGAAGCCCCCCTTTGGGGTTGCGGGGCTCCCGTCGTTCATATCCGGCGGCAGAAGTGGATTTGCCCCGGTGCCGTACGGGCCCGAACAGCTCCAGCTCCTCCGGCATCGGTCCGCGGACAATGGGGATTGGGACCGGCGACCGGCCCCTCGATTCACGGGCCTCTTGGAGAAACAGGCCGCCGTCTAGGTCCTCCACCGTGCAGGACCAAATTTTGCGGCCGCAGTTCCCGCAGAGCATTTGGAAGCCCTGAGTGCCGAAGTGCCCGTCCATGCCGAGAACGTAGGACTGTCTGCCGACAGTCCGGGCCGAGAGTCCGAATTTGGGAAGTGACTGACGGCAACCCGCTGTACGGTTGAGTCGCAGTCAGCACGCATGGGTGCGATCGTGCAGCGTCACGTCTCGCGAGGGCGTCGGGCCACCCCAACCCAAACCCCGGCACTGGTGCCTCTAAGCGGAGGTGCTGGTGACCGGGGTCCGGGAGGCTCGATGAAACAGCTCCTCACCGTGGACGAGGTAGCCCAACTGCTGGGCGTCCACCGCGCAACGATCTACCGCTGGGCGGAGACAGGTGTCCTGCCGGCTATCAAGGTCGGATCCGCTCTGCTCCGTTTTGACCCAGATGTCCTGCAGGACTGGCTGCGGACTACCCCCGCCGAGCGGGAACGGCAGGCCAGGGCATCGAAGCCCGGGGGAGCCCGGTGAGCCACGTGCGGCCACCAAGTGAAGGGGCGTCCTCCACCCCCGCCGAAGACTTCCTCAGGACGATCGTCGCGCCCGCACAGGGCCAGACGGTGGAGATCAGAGCCTTTGAGAAGCCCGGGGGCAGGATCCTTCGGCGCTTCTTCGCCGCCACGCAGGAAGCCGCCGACTACGCGCTGTCTCTGCGCGACCGGGCCGATGTCTACTACGGGATCTGCCCGCGCGACGGGGAGCAGGGCACCGCCCAGGCGATCAGCCGGGCCAACTGCGTCTGGCTCGACCTCGACGCGGGGAAGGGCTACGACCTCCAGCAGCGCCGCGACCAGGTGGCGAAGATGGAGACCCAGCCGAGCGTCCTGGTCGAGAGCGGGCGCGGGCTGCACGCCTACTGGCTGCTGGACTCGCCCGCCACCACGAAGGACGAGCTGGCCCGGGCGCAGGCGATCATGCGCTCGATGAGCCAGCGGTTCGCCTGCGACACGACGGCCGACCTGCCGCGCATCTTCCGGGTGCCGGGCACGTTCAACCACAAGGTCGACCCGCCCGCGCCGGTGCAGGTCGCCACGGCCATCAACGAGAGGACCAGCCTTGCGCGGCTGGAGCTGTGGGTGGGTGCCGAGTGGTCCGGCGCCGAGTCGGCGGAACGGCGAATGGAGATTGAAGACGCTCGCCCCGACTTCATCCTCCACATCGAGCGCGGGATCCCGGCCGGGGGCGACGGGATCTTCAACGGCCGCAACGCCGCGATGTTCCGCTGGGGCTGTTGGATGCGCGACCTAGGCGTCCCGCTGCAGTACGCCATGTTCCTGGCCGAGGCGATCAACCAGAGCCACCAGCCGCCGCTGGCCCAGCCTGAGCTACACCGCACGATCAGAAGCGCCTACCTCTACGAGCGCAACGGCGCCAGCGAGATCACCCTCGGGGAAGCCAGTGGCCCCGTCCCCTCCGCATCCCCCGAGGGCGAGCCGGGTCTTCTTCCAGAAACTCTTCAACCACCATCAACGGGTCGGACTAACCACGGACGTCTCCAGCCCCTTCGGATAAAGCTGCTTGGGGACTTTGGGGACTCTCAGCCTCCGGACTGGCTCTGGGCGCCGTACCTACCCAGGGGGCGCTTCGTCATGTTGGACGGCGAGGGAGGAATCGGGAAGGGGCTCTTTCTCGCCTACATAGCAGCTAAGTTCGCATCCTCGGACCCGGTGCTCTGGCTAGCAGCCGAGGACGATCCACAAGATGACATCAAGCAACGAATCACGGCTGCAGCAGAGATGCTGAACGTCCCTGTGCCGCACGCGGAAGTTGCTTTCCTCGACGAATTTGTCCAGTTCAACGGTTCGGCGGGAGAAGACGAGGAATTCGTTCGGTTGGAACAGCAGATGAAGGAGGGAGGGTACAAAATCCTCGTGCTGGACCCTGGTCGTAGCTTCATTCGCGCCCGAAAGGGCGCCCGAGACTTCAGTCATAACAACGAAGCGGACGTGCGACCAACGCTAGAGCGGTTGACTCGTCTGGCGAAGACGACCGGAGCCACCGTCCTGTTTGTGCACCACTGGAACAAGAGCGCTGGCCAGAGCGTCAGGAACAGAGCTACTGGATCAGGGGCCTACACGCAGGTCCCTCGCCACGTGCTCAGCATGAGTTTCAACGCAGACACGGGGGAGGGAGCGCTCGGAATCAGTAAGTCCAACATCGCCGCTGCAGCCCGGCCGCTTAGCTACACGCTCGCTGAGGTAGACGGAGTACCCGTCTTTTCTCCGGGGGCCCTGCGGCCTGAACCGTCGATGGATTCCTGGGAGCGTGGAAAGGGATCCTCGGCCGCGATTCACCTGGATGCCTTTGAACACGCTCTGCTGTGGGCAAGCCCGAAACTGCAGCCGGGACACGTGTTCCCAAATCGATCAGCACTGGCGAAGCAGCTCGGAATTTCGGAGAACCGGGCAAAAGAGGCTCTCGCAAAACTCAAGCGTGAGGGGTACGTCAGCGGCGGCAAGGGCCCCACTGACCCCCTGCGTTGGACCGGTAAGCCGACCTCCTCTCCTCAGGATGATTGAGCGGCTGGAGCATCGAGAGAAGGTGGTGGAGTCACCACCTAAACCCGCAGGTCAGCAGGTGGTGGTGCTGTATCCCTAAAGAAGAATGGACTTCGCCACCATCGACCTCCAGCTGCCATCAGGACCTAAATCTCCACACACGTCCCAGCATCCATCACCCAACCTGTTCGATCCGCTGCCACCGAAAGAGTGCCTCCAGGAACTGGCTCTCCCTCGCAGTCCACGAATGCCTCCTTGCTGAGTGCCATTGCCAGCGACCTGCTCTCGTAGCGCATGGCGCGAGTCCCATTCTGAGACGTGAAGGACGTTCCGCGGCCCGGCGTCGGCCGGCAGAAAGGCTTCGTAGGGGTCGATGGGGTTGTTGCCACAGCGCTGATAGATGATTCCATGAGCATTGTTGCCATCGAATTGCACGGAGAACCGGAATTGCCTGCCGCAACTCCCATAGTCTTCGAAGATTTCGTCCCGACCCCGTACGGGGTCGCCCAGAGCACGACGAAAGTCCGCTCGGGTGCCACCCAGCCTTGGATGTTGTCCGGTCGAAGCACCTGTCGAATCAGCCGCAATAGGGACTGGCGTTGCTGAGGGCGCCGCATGGGTGCGCTCCGGCGTCAGCCTTGGTGACTCCATCGTCGGCCGCACTGGAGGTGAGGGCGTTCTCGACCTTACGGACGGGACCGCGGTCACCGTCGGGGTCGGAGCGGATCCACCTGTTGCGGAGAGAGACACGACAAAGGCCAAGAGACCTACCGCGCCGCCTCCGGCCAGCTTGCCGGCCCCCCACCCCGCACCTGCGAGTGCCAGAAGGACGGGACCGATTGCCAACAGAATGAGTAACGGAGCAGCGGATGAGGCTCCTTCCGTAGACGTCAGGATTAGGACTAGCGCCGCGCTGGCTGCGTAATACAAGCCCCCGACCACCTGTTTCCAAAGCGTGCCGGTCCTGAAGCCCGGCAAGCCAGTGCGCTCCGAAGGCTCAGTCACGCGCGACCTGTAGGTGCCTGTCGGACGACTACGATGACCACCCAAGCTATGTCTTCATGCGGAGACCCAGCCGTATGCCTGCTACCTACCACCGTCTGTTCCTCCCAGAGGGCCTTCTAGGTTGGGCAACTCCGCTGCTGACCATGGGCCCGGGCAGAGCTCTTGAGGTCGCGAGTAGGGATCGCTTCCACAACGAGGCCGCCGTTACCTTGTCCGCACGACGACAGTGTCCGCCGCCTTGTCGTGAAGACCTTGCCGATTACGGTCCCAGAGTAGCCACGCGTAGACGACGGCAGAGAAGTACGGGATGAGGCCGAGGAACTCTCTGAGAAGGACGGTCCCCCAGCCAGGTTTCTCTCCCGAGGCCAATGAGGCCAGACGAGTGCCCAACAATCGCTTGCCGAATGTCTGGCCGCGCGTGGCGTGCATGAAGGGGACGTAGCTGATCCAGACGGCGAGGCTGACAAGCATCCCCACGCTCGCAAACGCGCCTGATGCGTCCCAGTACGAGGTGACAAGGCGGTCGAGCACCCAGAATGGGAGGAACGTCGTCAGGGCCGCAGCAATCGCGATCAACCCATCAAGTAACCGTGCAGCCAGTCGCTGACCGGGATCTGCCAGTGAGTTCGGTCCGCTCGGTGGCAGACCCAATTCTTGTCCTGGGGATGTTCGACCGGTCACAGGCCAACCCGTCTGGCCTCCCTCCGTAGGCGAGGACCACTCGACGACGCGTGCAACTGAGACAGCAGCAGTGGCCGATTGAACGCCCTCAACGGGAATGTCGTTACGGCATGCTGCGCACCGGGCGATCCGCCCTGTCGTGTGACGGGGGTTCCCGCAGTCGGGGCAGGGCGCCCAAGCCGCCTGCGTTGCCGGCCGCTGGAATCGCTTACCGCACTGAGCGCACTTGCCTCGTTGACGCGGTCTGAGGTCGCCAGAACCGCATTGCGGGCAAAACCGGACTGCCACGAGCGCCCTCCTCGGTGCTGTCCTAGCGAGACTACAAAGTCCCCGAGGCAGTGGGCAGGAGGCTCGTAGCCGGAGCATCGTCAGAAATCCCCTCCCCAATCCGACCCGAAGCGGTACGTTCGGTGCATGGGAGCCAAATGCCATGTGTGCAGTCACGCTGAAAGGGCGGCTATCGACCAACTGCTTGTAGCCCCTGAAGCGTCCAATCGACGCATTGCGACGCAGTACGGACTGTCGGAGGCGTCGATGCGGCGACACGCGGCCTCGCACGTGTCAGCGAAGCTACGGCTGGTCGCTGAACAGGAGTTGGCTTCCGAGGCGGGGGCTCTGCTCGATAGCGCACGCATGCTCGAGCAGCGGGCAATCAGGCTCATCGAGGAATCCGAGCAGGCAGGCGATCGACGAGCCGCGGTTGCTGCCCTGCGGGAGGCCCGCGGCTGCATCGAGCTCCAGGCGAGGATGACCGGGCAGCTGGAGGTGTCAGCGAGTGGACGAGCTGGGGTGCAAGCCACTCAGGTGAACGTGCAGGTCGACACACAGGCGCGTGACCTCGACGAGGAGCTGCGCCGAGTCCTTCGTGAGCGCCAGGAGGAGGCGGCGATGCGCGAGAGGCGGCAGACTCCGCAACTGCCTCCCCCGCTACAGCCGGAGGACGACAACTGGTGATCCGGGCGCTGGCTTCTGGCTCCGGAGCTCAAGCCTCACCGTCGACCGGACATGCGGGTGTAGCTCCCCCCCAGTCGGTACCGTTGTGCGTGACGACGGACCGGAGTCACCGAGTCGCCGCTTCAGAGCTTTGTCTGAGACTCCTCCACCAGCCTCAGGATCTCTGAGGGCCTCAAGCCGATCGTGCTGCAGATCGCAAAGAGGGCTTTCACCGACAGCCCCTTCTGTCCCCGCTCTACGAGCCCGATGTGGTTCCTATGGAGCCCGCTGCGGTGAGCCAGCGCCTCCTGAGATAGACCTTGCTTTCGGCGCTCTTCTGCGATGACCTTCCCCACCGTGACGGCTAGGGACCCGTGGTCGTCGGTGCCCGCAGTGGCCATCCGACGACTCTCGCGGCGCCCGCTATAGTGGTCTACCCACTAAAGTGGTCATCGATCGAGGTCAACGTGCCGGAAGAGACCTTTGAGCAGTACAAAGAGAGACTGCTCTCGGACCCGGACTCGGTCCGGAGAGAGTTCGAAGCGGAGCTGCTGGCCAAGCACGGCCCGGGGTGGATGGAGAAGAACCGCCGGAGGCTGGACAACGACTGGGACCGGCTCCTGGAGATGGAAGGGCTGAAGGAGCCCAGGCCCCACGCGCGCAAGGGCTCGTCTACGCGCCCTCAGCCGAAGGCCTCGCCTCAGGTCGAATTCACAGCCAGGCCCAGCGATTCGAGTCCTAAAGCAGTGCGACCGGGGCCCGAACCTGACGCAAAGACCAGTCGGGCGCCCGTAGAACCAAAGCCACCGCCCGTATCCGACCGGCCCGTGGCTGACCGCCCCTACTCGTGCCCATTTTGCAGTTCGCACGTCTCGAGCGCCTCGTCCCAGCACGTCCGGGCGCGGGTCAAGGCAGAGGACAACAAGTGGGTAACTGCGACAGCTCTGACAGGAGGCTTTATAGCGGCCTTCGCGAGAGGTGCTGGCTTCCAGGACCTTGTCACCACTGGGGCAGCTTTCTTGCTGGGCCTGACAGGCGGAGCGGTCGGTGCTGCCTTCTTTGGCATGGGCTGGGGATCGGGGATCCCTGAATGGATTAATGAGACGGCTGCCAGGTGGACCCGGAGTGACTGACCGACCAAGCCGAGGCGATCGCGCGAACCAGGGCGCGTCGAATGGCAAGGCGTGGACGGAAGAGCCTCAGGAGCTCAGGGACTGGGTTCGGAAGCTATGGGGCCAGACCGATGCCAGCGCATTCATGGCCCCGCGTTACAGGACGGCGTGGGCGATTCTGAAGTATCTCGAGAACCGACACCCCCAAGATCATCCTGTTCCCATCAGGCTGGCCGCGGTCGCTCGAGGCATCGGCCTCCGGCGCCGCACAGAGGTATTTGAGGAGGCCGTGTGGCTCCTGAAGCAGGAGCCGCGGGAAAGGCCGTACCTGTACAGGTGGCACGACCACTACATCTCATCAGAGACGATTCAGTGGTGGTACGCGCCTCGTGGGCTCAAATCCTAGAGCGGAGACGGGACGTTGAGCTCTCACAGTCAGCGAGGCGTGAGGGCCACAGCTGCGGGTGCAGGCGCCGCCGCCAAGACCCACCAGGACGCCTAGCGACTCCGAGAGGCCGGTTGAACTCCACTCTCGGAGACGCCGAGCAAAGTTCAGGAGATCGGTCAAGCACCGAAGCACTGCCCGGGTTTGGCCTTGTCGCAGGCCGGGCCCCAAGCCCGCACGTAGCTCAAAGGGACGGGTGTGGTCACAGATCGCGGAACAGCCGCTTCTGTGGTCCTGCGACGCCGGCCTGGCCTAGGAAATTGGGGCTGAAGCCGCACCAGTGTGCTTGCCTGCGCCACGGAATCGTATTGCTTCCCGGAGCACCGCCAGCCGACGCATCAACTGGTCCGCGTCACCCGGGAGGCCCAGGAACTGGCCGAACTCCTTGCGGGAGCGAAAGACCCTTCCACTCTGCAATGCCGTGAGGAGAAGCCTCACGGCAAACCGGTGGAGGAGGACAAGCATCTCTCTATCAATTGCATCGGCGCCGGCATGCACGGATCGATTCCGATGGTCCTTGAGGAACTGAAGCACATGTCTATCAACCCCAGGATCCTGATAGAGGAATAGAACGCGGTCGATCGTGTCCTCGTGGCGCATGAAGGATGTGTCTGTCAGGTATTCCAATAGGCCCCAGAGCTTCAAGAAGGCCAACTGCGGGTCGGGCAGGTCAAGAGCGGTGCAGTACCAGCTGACAGCGCGCCGCAGCTCCGCCCCGTATGAGGAAGCCCTGGCAAGCGTGCGGATCCTCGCCGTTTCCCTCTCCACCCCAGCCAGCTTGCTGCCCGAGAGGCTGAGGACGTCAGGTCGAAAGAATGGCTCGTACCAGTACGCCTGCGCAGCCGGCCTTCCTGAGAGGTGGTGCAACGTGTGGAGCGGCCCGGGCCGAATCTTGTTGAAGGGCTTGGTTTGATCGACTGCCCACTCCCGCCATCGAGGGCGGTTCAGGCTGAGGTTCCACGCGCCCCTGAGGAAGTGAAGACTGGACATTGCGGAGCGGACCGCGCTTGAGGGAGTGCGAGCTTGCACACGAACGCGCACCTTCAGGAACCGGGAGTCATCCTCCAGGTCCCGCGCCATCATGGACCCACTGACAAAGGACCGGTCGAACCGCCTAGGGATGACTTGCTGCAACGAGATGGTTACACCATCCAAACGCGCACCCTTAACTCTGGAAGCCCTCGACAAGGTGACGGTCGTATATAGAACAAAAGGATTTAGTGGTTTGCGGAGAAACTCCGCCGCAGCGCGCTTGAGTTCGCGGTCTAGGCGTTTCCCCGTCAGATCGGCGTGCTTCTCCGCCGCCGCCTTCAATCCGCTCCAGGCGATCGACTGCGCCTCATCGTCAGACACATCATCGGGTAGCTGAAGACCAGTCATGGCGACGAGGCGCAGCTCCTCCAGCGCCCAACCAGCGAAGGACACGCCCCCCTGGGGATCAATCTGTCTGGCGGCCGCCACCTCCGCAGCGAGCCACTCAAAATCAATTTGGGTCTTTCGCTTGCCCATATGCCCGCCCGATTATCCTGCCGCACATCTGCGTGAGCCCGGCTCGAGCGCGACCTTCGAGCGATTGGCGATCTCCTCAAAGCCCTACGCCCACCACCAAAGGCTCGAATCGATCCGCCAGGTGACAACCCTCCCGCGGCAAGTACCTATACGTCAGGTCTCCCCACGTTCAGCGGGCTCTCGATGAGATGCTCTCAGTACCTGGCGGACCGTGGATGCATACCATCGGCGGCCCCCGTGTCCTGTGGCCACTGCCTCAGCGTTCAGTTCGTCCGCTATAGCCCTCAGCGATAGCCCTGAGTCGCGACGCTGGCTGATCGCGGTCACTACCACAGGGGGGATAGACGGCGGTCGACCCAGCTTTACTCCCTGCGCCCTCTTCACGGCTAGGGCGTCCTTGGTTCTCTGCCCAATGATCCTTCGCTCCCACTGGGCTGCTGAGGCCATGACGTTCGCCATGAATTCGCCGGCAGGCGTGCCGAGGTCGATGCCTAGATCGAGGGCGACCAGGTTCCAACCCCTCGACTGGGCCCTGCTCATGAGGCCCGCGAAGTCAAGGAGCGAGCGGCTCAGCCTGTCCAGTTTCGAGACAACCAGCGCGTCCGCGGCCCCGCTGTCCAATTGAACCAGAGCCTTCGCAAGGGCAGGGCGCCTCGAGAGTCTTCTAGCGCTAGCGGCCGCATCCTCACAAAACTCGAGATCCCATCCGCGGCGAAGACATTCACCCGAGATGACCGCACGTTGAGCCTCCAGCCCTGCCCCAGAATCCGCTTGGTCACCCGTGGAGACCCTGACGTAGCCGATTGCAGCGACAGGCCCGCTCTGGCGGGAGCGGGCAGGAGTCTTCACGCGTCATTGTACATAAATCGAGGGTTTTATGTACGGCCGCCAGCCTAGACTCGCCAACTCAAGAGCGGTCGACCTGGCGCAGCTATGGCTCGCGGAGTGGAGGCAGACCGCCGGTTGGTGCTGCAGCGTGATCCTCTCTGCCCCTGCGGCACGCGGGAACCCCAGGTTCGCCACCCATCCCACGGCGTGCCGGCCTCGAATGACCCTCAGCAGCCTCCAGGGCCTGTGTAATCCTGGGACTAACGCAGGAAACCAAGGGAAGCAGCCACCCGCTGGAGAAGCGCGAGTGTGACCCAGGCACAGCGAGACCACACAGCCCCGTACTCCCCGCCCGTCAGGCCATAGCACGTGAGGAGTGGTCTGGTGGACCGGACCTCAACTTTCTCTTGGTGGGTACAGACTGAGCCTTCGCAGCTCCCGCGGGATGATGTATGGCTAAGGCCCGACTTCGGCGGTGAAAGGTAACTAGGAGACCTCCAAGTACGCCCTGAAGGCCGGGTGAATACAGTACCTTGCCTCGGAAGATTCACTGACTTTTCGTGCTAACACCTTGGCGCGTTCAGCCTCTTGGGCGACTTCGGGGTACTCAAATCGGCCGTGCGCGGTTTCGAGCCCCAAGAACGAAATCGCAAGCAGCCGGCCGATGACGGTCTGCACACTCTCTCCCGTGATCCCAGCCCGTTGGACAAGAGCCTCAACTTGCGCATGAGTAAGAACAGACTCTTCTCCAAGGAACTCATAGAGCACATCGCGGAGTTCCGCTACCGTGATCCCGTTCTCAACAAGCAGGGCCTCGAACGCAAACTGCGAATACGCCGCCAGACCCGCCATCACGTCTTCTGCCTCGATCCGCTCATGACGCCGATCGACGGCGGCTCTCACGGCTGCGTTCGAAAGATAGATGAGGTCACGAGGCCGATGAAGGACCTGTGCGGCAAGAAAGTCCCGAGTGGGAGCCCCCTCAACGCTCTCGCAAAAGAAGCGGGCCCACAGCTCATCAGGCGAGGTGTCTTCGGGTCGCGCCGCGAGGAATCGCTCCTCCAGGACGCGAAGTAGAACTTCAGGGTCGTTCCAAGAAACCACAGTTGCGGGGATCTTGTCGGGTTCGCGCGCATGACTCAACACCTTCGAGAAGATGTCGCTTCTCAGAAACGTGGCCACGGTCAGATTGATCCGCTCTCGCCAATAGTCCTCCTTAGAGAAGTCGACCGCGACCCGCCCAACTGCGCCGAGAAGACCGAGCAACAGCTTCGCCAGGATGTCGAGATCGCTACCCCGCTCCCATCCCTTGTCGAGGTTGTCGATAAGAACGGCAACGCGGTGCCGGCTCTTCAGGACGGGCCCAAGCCGCGACCGTAGTGCGGAGATTGCCTTCGCATGCAACGCCTCGGTAAGAAAGTCCCGGCCTGCGCTTTCCGAATCGCTCGGCATAGTCTCCAGCGCCCCGAGAGTGCGCTCGAAACGTTCGCCGAAGTCACCGCGGAGACCAAACTCCACTTTGTCGACAAGCGACAAGAGAGCCTTCTCGTCCTCCGTGTATGGGATACCCGCCGCGCGCCCCTCGATTACTTCCACAACGCGATTCGCGATCTCAGACGTGAGCAAGAACTTCCAAAGCGCCTCAACAAAGTAGTGCTGGAGGCTCACTGGGAGGCGGTTCAAGAGCGCCACCAGACTCGAGAATTCATACGACGCCGGCTTGATCACCACTGTAAGATTCCGAGGATCCTCTGACAACCGCGCCGCGGCCTGTAGCATGTTCGCAGTCTTACCAGTCCCTTTGCGGCCGACGAACAATGTATTCCTCACGGACAGCACATCGTCGAAAGCCGACGTCTCCACAAAGTAGTCGCTCAACGACTCGATCTCGTTCTCGGCCACGTGCTCCCCGAAGCGGAGCGTTCGCAGCTCGGTCGCGAGCCTGATCCGCGGCGCCCGGGCGCCAGATCGTGGCTGAAGATTCTGATCCCGTAGCCACTGATCTACATGGTCTCCGGCCTC
>DATLNZ010000017.1 GCA_035536535.1 Actinomycetota bacterium
AGGGTCCTGCCGGTGAACGCGGACCGGAAGGGCCTGCTGGCCCCGTCGGTGCCGCTGGTCCGCAGGGTCCCGCAGGCCCCGCCGGACCGCAGGGTTCAGCCGGACTGAAGGGCGACACGGGAGCAACGGGTGCGGTGGGACCGGTGGGTCCTGCCGGACCGGCTGGCCCCGTCGGCGCCGCTGGGCCGCAGGGCGCGACGGGAGCCGTCGGGCCGCAGGGTCTGCAGGGCGAGACGGGAGCCGTCGGCCCGCAGGGGCCCCAGGGGGAGCAGGGCGCGACGGGAGCCGTGGGTCCGCAGGGTCTCCAGGGTGTGCAGGGTGAGTCTGGCCCAGCCGGACCTGCCGGCCCCGCTGGGCCCCAGGGTGAGGTTGGCGCGGCGGGTCCGCAGGGACCGCAGGGTCTCCAGGGCGCGACCGGGTTCACGGGCCCCGCTGGTCCGCAGGGGCCGCAGGGTGACGTGGGACCGGCGGGCGCGGCAGGCCCGGTCGGCCCGCAGGGTGACGTCGGGCCCGCGGGTCCGGCAGGTGCCCAGGGTCCGACAGGCGCGCAAGGTCCGGCGGGTCCGCAAGGCGCGGCGGGTCCACAAGGCCCGGCCGGTCCTCAGGGACCGCAGGGACCACAGGGTGTTGCCGGCGCCGACGGCGTCAGCGGATACATCATCTATCCCGTCGAGGTCCGGGTCACCGACTTCTTCGCCGCGACGTCCAGTCACTTCGTCGCTCCCTGCCCGATTGGCTCGCGGCCGGTGGGTGGCGGCCTGGAGACCGGCATGAACGGGACGGGCTTGACCCTGACCGCGTCGCACCCGACGCCGGGGACGACAGCGACCGCGACCGGCTGGCGCGTTCAGCTGCGCAACAACACCAACACCACGATCTCCACGTCGCTGCGGGTGTACGCGGTGTGCGTGGGGGTGAGACCTTAAAACGGTTCGAAGGTTCGAAGGTTCGAAGGTTCGAAGGTTCGAAGGTTCGGGGGAGGGGGGAGGTGGCTGGTCGTCAACGATGACGGCGGCCACCTTTTCCTTTTTCTGGCCGGTGCTCCAAGCTGCCTGAGTTCAAGCAGATACGCGCCGGTCGGAAGCTCGCGGGCTATAATGAGCCGCGATGAAGAGCGTCACGGCCGATTCGGCGAAGGCCCGGTGGGAGCGCGACGTTCTCCAGCCCACCCTCAGTAAATCGCCCGAACGCAGCAGCTCGTTCACCACGATCTCGGGCCGGCCCATCGAGCGTCTCTATACGCCCGACGACCTCGCGAACCTCGACTACGCCCGCGATCTGAACGATCCCGGCGTTTTCCCGTATACGCGCGGCATCCACCCGTCGGGCTACCACGGCAAGCTGTGGACCATGAGGCAGTTTGCGGGGTTCGGGACGCCGGAGGAGACCAACGAGCGCTATCGCACGCTGCTCGGCGCGGGAGGCACGGGTCTCAGCGTGGCGTTCGATCTGCCGACGCTGATGGGACGGGATCCTGACCATCCGCTGTCGCTCGGAGAAGTCGGGAAGTGCGGCGTCAGCATCGTCTCGCTCGCGGACATGGAGCGCCTCTTCGACGGCATCCAGCTGGCGGATGTCACGACGTCGATGACGATCAATTCGCCGGCCCCGATGGTCTTCGCGATGTATCTGGCGGTGGCTGAACAGCAGGGCGCCGACTGGAAGAGCCTCTCCGGGACGATCCAGAACGACATCCTGAAAGAGTTCATCGCGCAGAAGGAATACATCTACCCGCCACGGGAGTCGATGCGGCTCATCACCGACATCTTCGGGTTCTGCGCTCGCGAAGTGCCGAAGTGGAACACGGTTTCGGTCAGCGGGTACCACATCCGCGAGGCTGGTTCCACGGCCCTCCAGGAGCTGGCGTTCACGTTGCGCGACGGCATCGAGTACGTCCAGTACGGGATTGACGCCGGCCTCGACGTCGACGAGTTTGCGCCCCGGATCTCCTTTTTCTTCAACTCGCACAGCGATTTCTTCGAGGAAATCGCCAAGTTCCGCGCCGCCCGGAAGCTGTGGGCGGAAGTCATGCGCGACCGGTTTGGCGCCAGCCGCGAGCGGTCGTGGAAGCTCCGTTTTCACACGCAGACGGCGGGCGTGTCCCTGACCGCGCAGCAGCCCTACAACAACGTAGTGCGCACGGCGCTGCAGGCGCTCGCCGCCGTGCTTGGCGGGACGAACTCGCTGCACACGAATTCACTGGACGAGGCGCTGTCGCTCCCGACCGCGGAGGCGGCGACCCTCGCGCTGCGGACCCAACAGGTCATCGCCCACGAGAGCGGCGTCACCGGCATGGTCGACCCCCTCGGTGGCTCCTATTTCCTCGAGCGCCTGACGCTCGACATGGAACGGGAGGCGAAGGTCTATTTCGAGACCATCGACCGCATGGGGGGGATGGTCGAGGCCCTCGAACAGGGATACCCCCAACGGGAGGTCGCGGAGGCCTCCTACCGCTATCAGCAGGCGGTCGAAAGCCGGGCGAAAATCGTCGTCGGGGTCAACGATTTCCTCCAGGAGAACGAGCCCCACGTCCCCATCCTCTACATTGACGAGTCAACGGCCG
>DATLNZ010000018.1 GCA_035536535.1 Actinomycetota bacterium
GGATGTTGATCGCTGCCGCCTGGGTCATTCCGACGACAGAGGGAACCCCGTCCGGCTCACTCTCCTCGGTCTCCTCCTCTTCCTCGTCCTCCGACTCGTCACTGGACTGGAAGGAGAAGACGCTTTCCGGCGGAAGAGGAAACTTCTCGGCAGGAATTCCCGTGAGAGCCTTGGTCATGTAGTACTGCCAGATCATCGCGGGGAAGCTCCCTCCGACGATCTTAAAGGGGTAGCCGTTCTTCGGGATCATCTCCTCGGTCGGCCTGTCCAGGGCGTTGCCCACCCAGACGACTGTGGTCAGCTGGGGCACGGTCCCGGCGAACCAGGCGTCGCGCCACTGCTGGGACGTCCCCGTCTTGCCCGCGGCTTCGCGCCCCAGTTTTGCCTTCACTCCGGTTCCCCGGTTGATGACCTCCTTGAGCACGTGGATGACCGCGCGCGCTACGCCGGGGGCCACGGCCTTTCGCTTCTCGGGGTCGGCCTGGTACAGCACCTTGCCCTTCGCGTCGGTGATCTTCACGACGGCCGTCGGCCGCACGTGGACGCCGTCGTTGGCGAAGGTCGCGTAAGCCGACGCCATGTCCAGTGGCGAGACCTCCTTGGCCCCCAGCGCGATGGCGGGCACCGAGTCCGGTGGTACGCAGGCGTCGCGCTTGTTGTAATCCGGCCCGCACTTCTGCCGCAGCTGGTCGGGTGTCGGGAACCCGATGCCCATACGGCGCGAGACGTCGGCCACCCGGGCGGACCCCTTCAGCACGTCACCCTCGCCGACCCCGTCGATCTCCAGGTGCGCATAGGCCGCGTTGACCGAGTCGACGGTGGCATCGATCAGGTTCACGTGCCCCGACGACCCCTCGTAGTTGCCGACCTTCCACGTCTGTCCGGCGTACTTGTGCGAAAAAGGCCGGCCGCTGTAGGACCGCTTCAGGGACACTCCGCGCTCCAGGGCCGCGGCCAGAACGAACGGCTTAAACGACGAGCCCGGCTGCCGGCCGCTTCCGCCTCCGTACTCCCCGAGCGCGATGTTCAGCTTGGCGAGCTTGCATACGTAGGTTTGGGGGTTCTGCTCGCAGTTGTCGGGGTAGTAGTCGCGGCCCCCGACGACGGCACGCACATAGCCGCTGGAAGGCTCGACAGAGACGAGCGAGGCCGACAGCTTCTCCAGCTTGTCGGGCAGCACTGTGGCCACTGCCTCCTCGGCGGCCTCCTGGGCCCTCGGGTCCAAGGTCGTGTAGACCCGCAGGCCGCCCTGGTACAGGCGCTGGGCCCGCTCCTGGAAGGTCGAGCCGAGCACGTCGAACCGTTCGTCGAGCACCGGGGTCTTCGTGCTGCGCAGGGCGCCGAGCTGGCGCAGGACCATGTCCACGAAGTAGGGGTACTTCCACTCGTCTTCGGTGCGGTCCACGATCCGAAGCGGCTGACCCGCGCCCGCGTCTCGCTGCTCCGGCGTGATGTGTTCGAGCTCGACCATCTTGTCGAGCACGACGTTTCGCCTGGTCTGGGCGATCTCGCGGCGCTGCTCGCGCCGGTCGGGCGGGTCGGTGTTGCTGAAGTCGTAACGCCCGGGCTCGTGGATCAGGCCGGCCAGGAACGCCCCCTCCTCCAGCGTGAGCTGGGACGCGGCCTTGCGGAAGTAGGACTCGGCCGCGGTCTGGATCCCGTAGACGCCGCGTCCGAAGTAGATCGTATTGAGGTACATCTCCAGAATCCGCTCCTTGGAGTACGTCTCCTCCAGCTTCATGGTGACCCTGGCCTCGGCCATCTTGCGCTGGATGGTGCGCTGCGCCTCGGGGAAGTACAGGTTCTTGACCAGCTGCTGGGAGATGGTGGAGCCACCCTGGACGCTCGACCCCTCGGCGCTCGCGGAGCTGACATTGGACACCAGCGCGCGGCTGATGGACTTGGCATCCAGACCGCGGTGCAGCCAGAAGCGCTCGTCCTCGATGGAGATGACGGCGTTGCGGACGTGCTCGGGGATCGCGTCCAAAGTGATGATGTTGCGGTCGATTTCACCGTGCAGGTTGGCGATCAGCGTGGAGCCATCGGCCGCGTAGATCTTGGTGGACGCGATGTCGAGCCGGCTCAAGGCCTCTTTGGTCGTGAGAGGCTGGAGCTTTGCGCAGGACGAAGCCAGCATCGCCAGGGAAACGACGGCGCAGGCGGTCACGAGCGGCCGCCCCGGCCGCCTGATTCTGGGGAACGTCACCCTATACTGCTAGCACACAACCGGCCCCCACAAAGGACTTCCGCGTGTCGTTCCTGCCCGCCGAGCAGCAGCTTCAGGCGCTTTCACGCCACGCGAGGGTCGCCCCGGAGGAAGAATTCCGCGAGAAGCTCGCTCTGGGACGGCCCCTGCGGGTAAAGCTCGGGCTGGATCCTACGGCGGGTGACGTCCACCTGGGGTGGACGGTGGTGCTGCGCAGACTGAGGGCTTTTCAGGATCTCGGACACACGGCAGTCCTGATCCTCGGGGACTTCACCGCCCGCATCGGCGACCCCAGCGGGCAGAACAAGACGCGGCCGATGCTGTCCGCCTCGGAGGTCCGGGAGTTCGCGGGCGTCCTGGTGGGCCAGGTCCGCCGCATCCTGTCCGACGAGCGCCTCGAGGTTCGTTACAACTCCGAGTGGCTGGAGAAGCTGGGGGTCGGCGGGGTACTGGCGCTGACGAGCCACCAGACCGTCGCCCGGATGCTGGAGCGCGACGACTTCTCGCAGCGCTACGCGGCTCAGTCACCGATCACGATCACGGAGTTCCTGTACCCGCTGCTGCAGGGGTACGACTCGGTGGCGGTTCAGGCCGACGTGGAGATGGGAGGAAACGACCAGACGTTCAACCTGCTGGTGGGCAGGCACATCCAGCCCGCATACGCCCAGCCGCCCCAGGTGATCCTGACCATGCCGCTGCTTGAGGGCACCGACGGCGTTGGCAAGATGTCGCAGAGTAAGGGCAACTACATCGGGATCGAGGAACCGCCGGACGAGATGTTCGGCAAGCTCATGCGCGTCCCGGACCCGTTGATGATCAAGTACCTGGAGCTCGTGACGGACCTGCCGGGGCAGGAGGTCGAGCAGGTGTCCAGTGGTGTCGCGTCCGGGGAGGTGCGTCCCGAGGCGGCGAAGCGGCGGCTCGCGCACTCGGTCGTCCGGATGTACCACGGCGCGGAAGCCGCCGATGCCGCGCTGGAACGCTTCGACACCGTGTTCCGCCACCACGCGATGCCGCAGGACATCCCCGAGCGCCCCCTTCCGGACGACTGCGTGCAGGACGGTGAGGTGTTCGTCCCCAGGCTGCTGCGAGAGGTCGGCTTCGCCGAGTCCACGGCGGCGGGCAGGCGCCTGATCGCACAGGGCGGCGTCCGGGTCGACGACAAGCCGCTGGAGGCCGAGTCCGTGCCCGCCGACAGCCTGCGGGGCCGGGTCCTGCAGAAGGGCCGCCGGCAGTTCGTCCGCCTGGTGTAGCGTGCCGACCCCCAGGCCCCCGCAGCGGCCGATGCGCCCCCCGCACCACCGGCCCCCGCCCTCGCGCAAGGAGGTTGAGCTGCCGCCGGAGGTCGCCCTGGAGCTGGACCAGGTGGCGCGGTTCGGAAAGTCGGGCGAGGCCAAGGACCTGCTCGTCGAGGGCAGCCGGTTCTACGAGGAGGAGTCGTTCTCCCACGCGCTGGGACCGGCGCTGCGCGCAAAGGGCCTGGCGCCCAGGTCGGCTTCGGTCAGGGAGCTGCTCGGGCTCGTGTACTACAGGCTCGGCCGCTGGAGGGAGGCCGCGCGGGAGCTCTCGGCCTACAAACGCATGAGTGACCGGCGCGACGAGGACCACATCTACGCCGACTGCGAGCGGGCACTCGGCAAGCCGGAGCGCGCGCTGGAAATCCTGGAGGGCATCGGCCAGTGGGACCTCGGCGAGGAGCTGTCGGTAGAGGGACTGCTGGTCGCCGCGGGGGCCCTTTCGGACCTCGAGCGCCACGGCGAGGCCGTGATCACTCTCATGCGCGGACCCACGGACCCGCATCCGGTCCGGGAGTACCACTTGCGCCTGTGGTACGCGCTGGGCGACGCGCTGGAGCGGGCGGGACGCCGTCCGGAGGCCCGGCAGTGGTGGGACCTGGTCTACGCGGAGGACCCGGACTTCTTCGACGTCGCGTCCCGGAGGCTCGGGTCGAGGCAGCCGACAGACGGCGGCTGAGGCCGTTCAGTTGTCCTTCTGCGGGTCCGTCAGGACGTGCTTGCGGTAGTAGCGCATGTAGCCCTGCACGCTGTTGGACATCGACGACAGATCGTCCGCTGCCTCGGCGTAGGCGCCGCCCTTCGGAAAGTCACCGACGACCCCGGACAGAGCCTCGGTCATCTCGTCGAGGCCCGCGCCTCGCAGCGCCAGCGGGCGCAGGACCCCGTCCCACGTGCGCAGGTCCTGCGCGGCCCGATCCAGGGACGGCTCGGCCGCCGGGCCGAAGTGCGTAAAGCAGATTGTCGTCGCGCGCAATGCCGCGATCCTGTTGATCGAGTCCAGTGCCGCCTCCAGGTCGAACTCGGGCGGGGGAGTGGCCGGCTTCTGGAACGACTCCCCAAGGCAGACCCCCGCAGAGTCGCCGATGAACGCGGCGCCGGAGTCCGGCTCGTAGAGCGTGATCTCGTGGCTGGCGTGTCCGGGGGTGTACAGCACTCTCAGCTCCCGGTCGCCCAGCGGGATGACGTCGCCGTCGCCGATGGCGCGGATGCGCTCCTCCGGGACGGGGTCGGGAAGCCCGTAGAGGGTTTCAAGCGAGTCACCGAACAACCTGCGGGCGCTGGACACCAGCCTCGACGGGTCGGCTACGTGCCGGGCCCCCACGTCGTGGACCCAGATCGTGGCTCCGGGGTACAGGCGCGCGACGTGGCCGACACCTCCGCCGTGATCCAGGTGGATGTGGGTGAGGACGATGTGGCGCGGCTCGAACCTGCGCTCCTGGAGCCGCCTGCGCACCGTCTCGAAGACGGTGGTGGGCCCCGTCTCGACCAGGACCGGCTCCGCCGCGTGGACGAGGTAGCTGCAGGACAGGTTGGGCGCCCCGAACAGGTCTACGTCCAGGACCTCGATGCCCTCCGGCGGCGGGAGCCGCACGGACGCCGACCGTCCCGCGTCCAGTGACTCGCTCACAAACCCACTGTACGCAAAGGCTCCGTCAGGTCGCGAAGGGCTGCCGGCGTTGAGGACGGAAGGAAAGCCCTAGGCAGGAGGGGCCGGTGGCAGCTCGCGCCACACCAGCGGGATGACGCTGAAGTGAGCGGCCGACCCCTGGGTGAAGTTGAAGCCTGCGGGCGGGGCCGAGGCCAATGTGGGAGCCCGCATGATGGTCAGCTTGTTCTTCAGCGAGATCGAGTCGGCGTAGATGCTTCCGGTCATCGTCGTGTAGTTCTTCACGTCCACCCCGCCCCCGGTGAACAGCAGCATCTCTACGCCCGGTCCGAAGGTGGAAGGGGTCGAGACGGAAATCGCATCGCCGGCATTCGACTGCGACACCACGATCATCTGCCAGGGCCCTCCCGAAGCCGTGATGGTGCCGCCGAGATCCACTTTGCCGCTAGTCACTATCGTCAGCGGCCCGGTGACGGTGGCGCCCTTGGTAAGGGCGACGACCCCGCCCGAGTCTGGGACGTAGATGGTCCCCTTCAGGTTGGTCCGGTTCAGGTCGAGATAGGCGGATGCGAGAGCCGCGCTGGCGAACGTCATGGGTGCGGGTGAGTAGTTCGCGGCGTTCCAGGTGAACACCGGCTTGTCCAGCACGGGCGGCGGAAGGACCGAGGGGTTGTTCGCGGAGACGGCGCCTCCGACGGTGTAGTTGGTGGGCAGCGAGATGCTCCCCTTGGCCCTGACGTCGCGCCCGACCGACACTCCATTCTCCAGCAGCACATTACCTTGCGCGCTCGATCCTGCCGCCAGGACAGACCCCGAGACCTTTCCGTTCTGGCGGATCGACACATTACCGCCGGCCCACACCACGCCCGAGTACACCGACCCGTCTTTCGTATCGATCGAACCGGTCGAGATCACGTTCTCGGCGTTGATGTTGTTCTGAGTCTGGTCGAGGTTCTCTGCGTAGATGTCGCCCTGGACGGTGCCCGTGTTCCTCACCGTCACGATGCCCTGCGACCCGGACGCGAACAGCGTGAAGTTGAAGCCGCTCCGAGGCACCAGCTTCACGGATACTTCGACATTGCGGACGATTCGCCCGCTGGCGGCTGGCGCGAAACCCCATGACCGAATGACCCGCTGGTTGTTTGTGCAGGGGTCACCGGCCGCCGGGTCGATGCGGGTCTGGTAGCGAGCAACTGCCCTGGTGCCGTCCTGGAGCACTTGCGGAGCCGACACCGAAGAGTCGCAGCCCGTCTGCTGCTCGAGCCGGCGCATCGCGGCGTTGGCGCCAGCCTCGGCCGCCTGGATGGCCTGGACGCGCAGGCGGTCGTCAGTGGTCACCCGGTTGGTGTGGTCCGCGTTGCGCAGCACGACGAAAGCAAGCCCGGACACAACCATCATGATGAGGATGACGGCGACCAGCGCGATCCCGTCCTCGCCGCGCACGCGGCTGAAGCTCCTGCTCATGGGCAGTTGGACTTGGACGGGAAGTTTCGCGGCCGGATCGACGTGTACATGTTCAGTGGGGTGCCTGACTGCGGGGCCGCAAGTACCTGCAGGTCCACGTTCACCCGGAGCAGCGTGCTCTGGGTGTCGCAGGCGAACACACGCCGCGTGGTGCTGTTGGCCACCCGTTGCAGGATCGTCCTCGGCGTTGCCCAGGTCGCGGCGACGGGGTCGTAGACGGAGCGCGTGAGCTCAGTTCCGGAGTGCGAGTACCGGACGGTGTGGAAGGTGCCGGTCGGCGTCTGGGCCCCCACCTCCAGGCAGCTTCCGGAGGGCGCGCACCAGTTGATGTGGTCGGCGCCGCGGATGTCCCGCGTGAGCTGCTGGAATGCCAGACGGGCGTCGTCCAGGGACTGGCTCTGCGATGACACGAAGCGCTCTCCCTTTGTCATGGACATCAGGCCGGCGCCGGCCAGGACGGAGACGGCGAGGCCGATGGCCGCCGCAACCAGCAGCTCCACCAGCGTTATGCCGCGGTCGTCGCTGAGGTTCAGGCGCATGTCACTCCCGCGCATCCAGTGGCCGAGATCGACCCCATGGTCATGTCCACGATCGAGTCGGTGACTGTGACGCCGGGGAGGCCGAGGCCGGGGGAGACGTCGATGCTCAGCCGCGCCCGGATGCTCATCGCCGTGTACTGAGCGGTCCACCTGCGCTCGCCGTTGGGTCCGACGACCCCGTTGAGGGAGTCCTTCGCGGGCGTGAAGGCGTCGACGGTGTACTCGAAGCGCAGGGTCGTGAGACCGCTGACGATGCTGCCGGACAGAGTCTGGGAGTAGCCGGCGAAACCCGCGGCCGACGGCGAGATCGTCTTGTTGCAGGTGGCCCCGACGCGTGAGTCGCAAGCACCGGCGGGCAAGGCGGCCAGGGGGTCGTGCAGGCGCAGGACGATGCCGCTGGGGACCGAGACCGACGGAGCAGCTGAGGGCGTGCCTTCCCCGGCGGTGGTGGCCGCGGAGTAGGAGAAGGCGTCGGCGGAGACGAGCCCGCCGGGCAGCACGCCGGCGATCCGCATGAACGTGGTGGCACCCGCGGTACCCGAGGCTCTCGAGAGGATCTCGCGTGACGCAGAGACCGTGTTGGAGTCGATGCTCTGAGAGACCGACGGTGACCCCAGCGCCAGGACGTCCATCGACTGGGCCGTCAGTCCGGCGGCGCCGATGTTCTGGACCGCGGTCAGGTTGCTCGGGCCGCCACCGGTGCCCGACTCGTACGGCAGTGCGTCGTCCGGAGCAGGCGAACCGTCGCCGACGGCGTTGCTGGCGTCCGCCAGGCACGACACGGGAGACGAGATCGACGACTGCGCGATCATCAGGTCGACGTCGTCGAGCTGGGTTATCTGAGTGGCCGGAAGCCCGGACCAGGAGTCCGTCTTCTCGTCCGGGACCTGGCTGGTCGAGCTGGGGTCGTCGTCGGCCGAGGCAACAACGGGGCGCTCCTCCCCGTACGTGTTGCCGGACCCCTGCAGATAGGAGGACTTGCCCGCGCACGAAACGTTGGAGGTGACGCGGTGCTTGATCGCTCCGTTGGTTTCAGGCATCCCGATGATGACGGGACCCGCGCTCGTCGCGTTGGCGTTCAAAGCCTGAGCAAGGCTCCCGCTGGCCAGCCGGACTGACGCCGAACCTCCGAGGGCTGCGGCCGTGGCGGACATCGGGACGGTGATGGAACCGGCCGGAACCAGTCCGCTTTCGGAGACGAGGGTCTGCGCTCGAACTTGATTCTCAGCGGCGCCCTGGGTCCCGCGGGGGTCCCAGGAGACGCGACCGAGGACTCTCTTGTAATCGGTGACCCCGTCGGCATTGTCGTCGACGGCCGTGACGTAGATGTACCGCGTCAAGGTGCTGGCTCCCCGGTTGATCGTCGCCTGGTGGGGGTTGAACGGGTGTCCTGCGCCCTGGGTGGCCCAGACGATGGGCTCCGTGCGGTTGGCGGCGGTATCGACCAGGTACCGGTACGAGCCGGACTGGTTGACGATCAACGGGTCCGTGGCGATCGTGGGGTCCTGTCCCGCGGGGGCAAGGCCGAGGTTGTCATAGGACAGGCTGCGGGCGAACTCCAGGACCCGCGTCAGCTCCTGGGTGGCAACCTCCCGCTGCTTGCCGCGAAGGACGCCCTTCATCCCGCTAGCCAGCGAGGACATGAGCAGGACCATGACCGCCGAAAGGATCATCATCGCCACGACGACCTCGACAATCGACAGCCCCGCTTCCGGGTGGCGGTCCCGGAGCCGGGCGCCCAGGCGTGCGCACAGGCCGGTGCGTCTCCTTGTTTCATGCGGTCTATGCATCAATGGGAGTTCCTCCTACTGTTAACAACGCCCCAGCCAAGCACGACGAGACCGCCTAGGTGTGCTGGGAGAGTGACGAATAAGAACTAGTTCGTTCCGGTCCAGCGTCGATCTCCGGACCTCGCCCTAGGCGAAGCGGCGCAGCCCATCATGGCCCGGAAGGCGTCACCGCGCCGTTACGAGACCACCCGCGCCGGCGTGAACGGCGCAGGTCAGAGCCGCGGCGCGGGGCGGGGAGCCCGGAAAGGCGGGGCCTCAGGGTTTGCAGATGCGGCAGGGGGCCAGCCCGCGGTCCCTCGCCTCGCCGGACGAAACCACGTCGGCCCCCTCACGTCCGGAGGCGAGCCTGCAGTCCGGTCGGTGGTAGCTGGAGGAGCCGGCCACCACCAGTCCGTTTCGAGACGCTTTGGGTGCTGCCCGGCCCGCGGGCGTGACGGCCACCGGGGCGGCGGCCTGGACCCGCTCCAGGACCTCCCCCAACTCCCGAAGGCGCTCCTCGAGGGCCACCCGGTCGCGCTTGGTGCTCTGGATGAAGATGATGCTCAGGCCGACCAGGATCAGGGACAGGCCCCCGACACCCCCGGAGATCAGGTACGGGATCTGCCCGGGAGTGTGGTCCAGGTTCGCGGCCCCGTTCCAGGCGACGAAGATGAACAAAAAGCCGAGCCCGATCAGTGCCATGGCCAGATAGGTCGTGATCTTGAAAGCGTCCCGGGCCACGCCGGACGAAAGATCCTGAAGTCGCCGCATCAGCCCTCCGAGGTCATGCCGGCGCGCCCATGTACGCCTCGCGCAGGGCCGTCCCTTCCCGGACCTCCTGCCCACGGGCCTGGTACACCAGCGTGCCCTTCTCTATGACGAAAGCGCGGTCGGCAATCTTCAGTGCTCCGATGTTCTGCTCCACGAGGATGACCGTCACGCCCGACTCGTTGATCTGCTTGATGATGTCGAAGACCAGCTTGACGATGACGGGGGCAAGCCCCAGGGAGGCCTCGTCGATCAGCAGCAGGCGGGGGTCTCCCATCATCGCCCGCGCGATCGCCAGCATCTGCTGCTCGCCTCCTGACAGGGTTCCCGCCATCTGCTCGCGCCGTTCGCGCAGCCGCGGGAAGTAGTCGTAGGCCATGTCCGTCTGCCGCTGGACGAAGGCCTTGTCGCGCCGCTTGGTCCAGCCGCCGATCATCATGTTTTTGTCCACGGTCAGCCCCGGGAATACACGGCGTCCCTCGGGTGACAGAACGACCCGCCGGCCCACCATGTGCTTGGCGTCCTTGCCCGTGACCTCCTCGCCGTCGAAGACGACTTTGCCCCCCGTGGGCTTGAGCAGGCCCGCGAGGCACATCATCGTCGTCGTCTTCCCGGCGCCGTTCAGACCCAGCAGGACCCCCGTCTCGCCCTCCTCGACCTCGAAGTCCAGCCCGTAGAGGACGGCAAGGTCGCCGTAGCCGGCGGTGAGGCCGGACACCTCAAGCAGCGCCATGTGAGTCCTCCACGTCGCCCCCCAGGTACGCCGCGACCACCTCTGGGTGCGAACGGACCGCCTCGGGTTCGCCGTCCACTAGAAGCTGGCCGAAGTTCAGCACGTAGATGTAGTCACACACGCGGACGACCAGCGGCACGTGGTGCTCGATCATCACGATCGTCAGGCCGAGCTCGCGACGCATCTCCAGGAGCCTGTCGCCGAACGCATAAGACTCCTCGGGACCGACCCCCGCCGACGGCTCGTCGAGCAGCAGCAGGTCGGGGTCCGTGGCCAGGACCGCCGCCACCTCCACCATCTTCAGCGTCCCGTAGGGCATCCCGGGCAGCAGGGCGTCGCGAAGATGGGCCAGAGACATGAAATCCAGCACCTGCATGGCCCGGTCCACCAGGGCCCTTTCCTGCGCGAACGAAAGGGGGGCCCCGACGATGCCCGGAATGGCTCCGTACTCGATGGCCATGTGCTGGGCCAAAAGCATGTTCTCTAGGACCGTCATCGACTTCACGAGTCCAACGGTCTGGAAGGTCCGTCCGATTCCGAGCGCGGCACGCTTGTGGGGGGGCAGCTCGGAGACGTCCTCCCCGCGATAGCTGATCCGTCCCGAGGTCTGCTTGTAAAACCCGGTGATGCAGTTGAACAGCGTCGTCTTGCCCGCGCCGTTGGGGCCGATCAGCCCCACGATCTCCCATTCGTTGACGGTGAGGTTGACGCTGTCCAGCGCCTGGACGCCCCCGAACCGGATGGAGACCTCGTTGACCTCAAGGACGGACATCGGCCCCCCCGGCGAAAGTCGGCTTGCCCTCGTGCATGGCGGCCAGGCGGAACCGGTCGCCCTGGAACCACCGAACGATGGGACGGATCTGCTGTCCGATCCCGCCCGGGAACTGAATGAGCGTGAGGATCAGAAGAAGGGACCCGACTGCCGGAACGAGCAGTGCCGGCTCCTTCGCCACGTCCAGAATCCACCTGAACGCGCCGCCGATGAGGGGCTTGGTCGCCAGCCAGTCCAGGGCCGTCACCAGGTACTTGTCCAGCAGGGCGAAGAACACCGAGCCGAAGATCACGCCCAGCCGTGAGCCGAGTCCCCCGACCACCGTCATGAGAACGAACTCCAGCGCGAGGAAAAAGCTGAACGGCGTCGCTGTGACGTCCTTGACCAGGTGGCCCAGCAATCCGCCGGCAAGTCCCGCCACCATCCCCGAAAGCACGAAGGCCAGGAGCTTGTAGGCCATGACGTTGATGCCCATCGATGCAGCCACCCTCTCGGAATCCCGGACCGCCTGCACCGCGCGTCCCGCCTTTGTCTGGATGAACCGCCAGTCCAGATAAGCGATCACTGCCAGGAAGGCGAGGCAAAGGTACGCATACGTGTTGTCGGACTCGAGCCAAGTCGGGCGCGGTGCCGCCAGCCCCGCCCCGCCTCCGGTGAAGGGGCGGAACAGGAAGATGGTCCTTTCGGCAACGGCTCCGTATGCCAGCGTCACCAGCGCGAGGTACAGCCCCCTGACGCGCAGCGCAGCGCCCCCCAGGACGAGAGCGGCAAGCCCGCCGGAAAGTGCGGCCGCGGGAAGAGCCATGGCGAAGTCCAGCTTCAGCGTGGTCACGACGAAAGCGGTTGTAAAGGCCCCGATCCCGACAAAGGCCTGGTGCCCGAGGGAGATCTGCCCGGCGTGGCCAAGCAGCAGGTTCATGGACAACCCGACCATGGCGAAGATCGCCGCGTACGAGATGTGGCTCGCGTTGAAGTCCGGAACAACGGCGGTCAGGACAAGTAGGCCTGCCACGAGGGCGGCGAGCAGAGCCCGTCGGACGATCCATCCGGTGCGGCTCGGCCGCCACGTCCGGCCCGCGGGCTCGATGACATGGATCTCGGCCGTCTGATCGACGTCCACAGCCATCAGGCCTCCTTCCCCAGAAGCCCTTGGGGCCTGATGAAAAGGACCACCATCAGGGCGATGAACACCCCGAGCAGGTCCGCGCCCGCGATCTCGGGGAACAGGTATCCGAAGAACGACTCGACGAGCCCGACCACGAAACCTCCGGCCACCGCCCCCGGGATGCTGGTGATCCCACCCAGGACGGCCGCCGTGAACCCCGGGATCAGTCGCCGCGACGTCATGAATCCCGGAGTGAACGCGTCGATCGGAGCGAACAGCATGCCTGCGATCGCGCCGAACAGTGCCGCCATGCCCCACGTGAGCATCGACATCCTGCGCGTGTCCAGGCCGGCTATCCGCGCGGCGAACGGCTCCTGGGACGTAGCGAGAAGAGCCGTGCCGATCGGGCGCGTGAAGAAGAAGCCCAGCAGCGCAAGGACGACCACCAGACCGATCACGATGAGGATCTCCTGGCGGGCCACGTTGGTCCCGAAAGAGAATGCGGGGCCCTTCCACATAGGCGCAATCGACCTGGCCTTCGCCTCACCGAGAATGATCTGGACGGCGATCGAGAACAGGGCGACGCCGGCGGTGGCCACGAGCAGCGTCACGGGCGGGCCGCCCGACAGCGGCCGGACCACGAGAAACTCCGTACCGAGCCCGAAGAGAACCCCGACGATGACGCCTGCCAGGGCCGCGAGAAGCCACCCGTGCCCTCGTTCGAGCACCGCCCAGGCCGCGAAGGTGGCGACGGTGCCGAATTCTCCCTGCGCGAAGTTGAACTGCCTGCTTGCCTTGTAGACGATCACGATGCCGAGCGCCATCAGGCCGTAGCCAGCGCCGACGATCAGACCTATGACCAGTGAGGAGAACATCCAGCAGACCTCGCCTCGAACCGCCCCGGAAGGCGCAATCCTACAGCGTCACCCGCTGCCCACGGCCCGGCTCAAAACCCGCTTGCGAAGGCCTTCTCGGTCTTGTAGGTCCTCGAGGTGCAGTCCGCCCTCAGGAGGTGGACCTGGCTCGAGCCGAAGTGGTTGGTCGGCGAGTTCTGGATGGGCGGAAAGACACCGGACTGCACCGCCGCCTTCTCGCTGGACAGGATGAACGACCCCCTCGACACATCCGGGCCTGCCGCCTCGAACAACTTGTGCAGGGTCTTGTTGAGCCCCCAGAGAGCGATGCCGAGGTCATCGCCGGCGGATCCGTTCTTTTCGCGATACGCCTTGTTGTAGGACGGGTCCAAAGAGTCGATCACGTCGGTGCCGGGGAACGGGGAGAAGAACCTCCCCTTTTCCATGGCGTTTCCGCTGGTGGGACAGCCGGTGCCCAGCACGTCGTTGAGTCCCTTGCTGATGCCGACGCCGACCCACCACGGTCGGTAGCCTCCGGTCCGCGCGGTCAGCTGGATGTAGTGGAGGGGCGCGGTGAGGATATAAACCACCTCGGCCCCCGAACTCTGCAGGGCCGTAGCCGTCTGCTGATACTCAGAGGCGGAGGGGTTCTTGGACATCTTTCGCTCAAGCACCAGCTTCTTGGACCCCATCGCCTTGACGAACGAGTCGCGCGCGTCCTGGAAGTTCGGCGTGTTGGTGTAGACCATCGCGACCTTGTCCTGGAAGCCGGACAGGTCCGGGTGCCGCTGGACCAACTGCCAGAGCAGCGGGCCCTGCTGGGCGTAGGACATCGACACGGCGAAGTAGTTCTTGAGGTTGCGCAGCCCGATCTCGGTCGTGCCAGCGGACAGGTACGGAATGCCCTTGCTCGCGGCATAGCGGGCGCATGCCTGGATCTGGTCGGTGCCTCCGGCTCCGACCAGCAAAAAGACCTTGTCCTGCTCCGCGAGCTTGCGGCACCGGTCTACGGCCGTCGTGGGGTTGTAGTCGTCGTTTTCAAAGAAGATCTTCACGGTCCGGCCGTGCACTTTGGGCGCCCCGGACCATGTCCAGTAGATGTCGCGGCCCTTGGCAAACGCCGAGGCCGGGAACGGAGCGGCACCGGTGACGGGCGCGTGGATCCCGATGCGGATCTCTGTCTCGCTGATACCGGTCTTGTCGCCGGCCTTCACGTTGCCCGCAGCCGGACCGCCTCCGCCTGCGGCTCCGCCCGCACGACCTGCCGCGGCCCCGGCTGCGCCGGCTGCGCCTCCGGCGGCCCCGCCGGCGGCTCCCGCGGCCGCACCGGCATCGCCCGCAGCGCCGGCCCCGGCTTCCCCGGAGGCCTCCTCTCCTGCGGCGCCCGCGGCCAGCCCCGACTCGCCCGACGTCAGCCCCTGGTGCACGCCCGGCTTCTGGCCGCAAGCGGCGAGCACCATCAGCACCGCAAACGCCAGGGCCTGGACCCGCAGGTTCTTCTTCAAGGTCTCGGGACCCCTCGGGTCGGTCGTCTTTCCATCAGCTTGCTGACGGGGCCCGCGCGCCGGGCTGAGGCCTCCACCGGGGCAGCGGCGGTGACCCCCAGCGCGAGCATGTAAAGCGTGCCCAGACCGAGCGGAAGAGCCAGCCACACCCACCAGGGAGTGCGGCCGATCGACCTGGCGACCCTGACCCCCGACAGCCCTCGCGGCTCCTCCTTGGGCGCGGCAACGGAGAAGGTGGGAGCGGAGTCCCCCGCGCTTCCCAGGGACACCGCGTCTCCGGCCAACGAGGAGTCACCGAACGCCGTGCCTGAATCGCCGGCGGCCAGTTCGGCCTCGGCGGCGGCAATGAGCTCGTCGAGAGGGCTGGACCCGCCCTCGAAGGTGATCGCGGCCGTCATCGCGTCGGGGGCAACCCCCGGTCCCCGGATCGCGGCCTGGAAGTTCGCGGGAGCTCCGGGAGCGGGCAGGAAAGCGACCCCGTAGTTCTCGCGGCCCTTGGCCCACTCTGCCGCCATCGGCAGCAGGTCGGCGCGGTAGATGAGGATGTCCCTGGTCCGCTCGCGGTTCTGCGAAGGATCGAACTCGGTTCGGGTTCCGTGTCCGATCTTTTTGATCCCAGCCGTAGCCGCGCAGTCGGTGCTCGGCCTGGAGTCGAACGGGCCCGCGTCGGCGCCGGCCCAATCTGACGTCACGAGGCACAGACGGATCCCCGGTTCCTCAGCGTTGAAGCCCACCGTCCCGGTCTCGGCGCTTGCCTCGACCTGAAACTCGAATCCCACGTCCTTGACCACCGCGTCGAACGGGATGGAGGTGAGATCGATCTTGGCGAAGCCGTACGCGTCGTCGGCCCCGTTAAAGCGCGCGACGTAGACGTAGTTGTCCTTTCGGGGGTAGCCGGGAGTGCCGCCGGTGATCTGCCCGGGGTTCAGGCACGTCCGGGGGTCGGGAGACGGCACCTGGCAGGCGACGCCCGCAGCGGCCGCCCCGCCTGTTCGCGTGGGGTCCTCAGTGCGGGTGTAGTAGCCGGCTTCGGAGATGGATGCCGAGGCGACCTCGGCCGTGGCTCGGGAGGCCGGCAGGAGCAGGATCAGCATCGGGGCTAGGAGCACCAGGACGAAACCACGACGCCCTCGCGGCGAACTCAGCCTCAATGCCACTGTCCACCTCTTCCCGGGGTCTTTGCGGCTCATGTCTTCATGGTCTCAACGCGCCCCGAGGCTTCCGGGTTCTGGCCAGGGGCCCAGTCTACTCCCGACATGCTCCCGTCCCGGCAGGTCACCGCGCCTGCGCGAGCCTGCGGCCGACCTCCTGCCAGTTGACGGTGTTCCACCAGGCCGCGATGTAGTCCGGGCGCTTGTTCTGGTACTTGAGGTAGTAGGCGTGCTCCCACACGTCCAGGCCCAGCAGGGGCGTCAGCCCCTCCATGAGCGGCGAGTCCTGGTTCGGCCTCGCGACGACCTCCAGGCCCCCGTTGCGGACGACCAGCCAGGCCCAGCCGCTGCCGAACTGGTTGGTGGCCGCCTCCGTGAACTTCTCCTTGAACGTGTCAAACGATCCGAAGGCCGAGTCGATCGCGGAGGACACGTCGCCTGAGGGGTTGCCGCCGCCCCCTGGGCCGATGACCGTCCAGAAAAGAGAGTGGTTGGCGTGGCCACCTCCGTGGTTGCGCACGGGGCCCTTGATGTTGTCGGGGACCGACTCGAACTCGCGCAAAAGCGCCTCTACGTCCTTGTTCTCCAGGTCCGTCCCCTTGATCGCCGCGTTCAGCTTGTCCACGTAGGTCTGGTGGTGCTTGGTGTGGTGGATCTTCATCGTCTCGGCGTCGATGTGCGGCTCGAGGGCCTCATACGGGTAGGGCAGGTCGGGCAGGGTGTGTGCCACGTCGTCTCCTCCTGTCGGTCGTGACCGGGTTGGAGTGAAAGGATAGTCACGCCACCGAGGCGCGCGTCCCGGAACCCGGGATCAAGCCGGGGGAGCGGGATCCTCCTGGCGGAGAGACCGCATGACGATCCCGTCCTTGGGCTTCGGGTGGAAGTAGGTGGACTTCTCCGGCATCTGGGCCCCCGTTTCGGCCAGGCGCCATACGCGGTCCACCGACACGGGCTGTATCAGAAACCCACACACGGCCCGCCCCGACCGGACCTCCTCCGCGACCTCTGGCGGCCGCGGCGTGAACGAAAGGTGGTCCTGGGCCGATGTGGCCCCGAGCGGGTGCAGGGCGAGGCGGCGCAGGATCGAGGCGGGTATCTCGTCGGGCTCGGGCTCCCGTGAAACGAGCCTGAAGGCACCGGCGCTGGTGAAGGCGATAAAGACGCCGGGGCGATCGTCGTCCCACAGCTCAAGGCCGATCCGGTCCGGGTCGGGGTCGTCGAGCTTCTCGACATCGAACGCCCGCTCCAGGACCGGGAGCACGTCGGACGTGCCGGCCGAGCGGACGATGCGGTGGTAGGGCAGGATGCACACCGCCTCCTCCGCCGCGTCCACCAGCAGGGCCATGATCTGGTCGGCTGGACCGCCCGCACCGTGCCCGTCCCGGTAGTCCCTGGCGGTCTGAAAGCGGTGGTGGCCGTCGGCGATCATCACAGGGCAGTCCCTCAGCGCGGCAGCCACCTCGCGATGGAATCCGGGGTCCCGGGCGGGCCAGACGGTGTGACGCGTGCCCTCATCGTCGGTGAAGTCGGCCGCCGGAGACTCACCCGCCCAGTGCCGGAGGCGGTGCGAGATCCCGCCGCGGGAGTAGAGCGCGTAGATGGGGGAGATGTTCACCGGCAGGGCCTCCATCAGCGCCAGGCGGTCCGCCTTGGGCCCGGCCATGGTGTTCTCGTGGGCCAGCACAGGGTCGTCCAGACGGATCGTCGCGACCAGGCCCCACACGCGACGAAACCGCCGGGACGGGTCTTGGAAAGCCTGGCGGTACACGTACAGGGCCGGCTCGGCGTCCTGCCTGAGGACTCCTTCCCACAGCCACGAGTCGAAAAAGGCGGCCGCCCGGCTGTAGGCGTTCTCGCCCGGCCCGTCCCCGGGCTCCCGGCGTCCCGAGATGATGCGAACGACGTTGTAGGGGTGGCGGTCGTAGAGCGCGACCCGGTCGGCGTCCGATATCACGTCGTAGGGGGGACACGTCACCGCCCCGGCGTCGGGGACGCGAGTCGGGTCGAACAGAATCCCGCGGAAGGGAAGCACGGTCGCCATGCGGGGCGATCTTACGCCAGGGCCCCCGGGGGCCCGGGCCGGGGGCGCCTGAAGCTCAGACGGTGACGGTGGTCAGGTTCAGCTCCTCCAGGACGCGAGTCGCCCGCTCGTCGCCCTCGGCAGCCGCGGATCGCATCTCGTCGTGCAGCTTCACGAGCGCCGCGAGGTAGTCGGCGTAGCGCATCCCCCGGGCCCCCGAAGCGGTCTTGAACTTCTGTGCCGCAGCCGGGTCCAGACCCCGGATCAGCAACTCCGTTGTCGGTCCGTCGTCGATGCGGTGGACCTCGACGTCCCGAAGCCGGCCCGCGCCGCGGACCACACGCCTCAGATGCTCGTTCGGGATCCTTCCGACGGCCTCCTCCAGATCCTCCTCCGGGACGTCGTGGGCGGCGTCGATCAGCTCCCTGACGATGCCCTCGTCGCCGGCCTTGATGACAAAGCGGGTGACCTTCTTCCTGCGCTCTTGTTCCGGCATGGTACCTCCTTGGTCGTTCTCTGAGATCATGATTACAGAACCAATGCTGGATGTCAAGGTCCGGTCGGTCCGACGAGCGTTAGCCCTGCTCGGGCTGATCGGGCAGGCGTCGGCCATACACTGGACCGGCCATGGCCGAACCCGTCTACGAGTGGTTCCAGCAGGGGATGGCTCTGCTGCGCAGCGGAGACTCCCACGCAGCGGCAACGGTGCTGGAGCGCGCGGTTGCCGCCGAGCCGGACAAGACGTCCGTTCGTGAGGCCCTGGCCCGGGCTTACTACGGCGCCGAACGGTTTGACGACGCGCTCGAGCAGTTTTTGACCGTCCTGGAGATGTCGCCCGTCAACGATTACGCGATCTTCGGCACGGGGCTTTGCCTGGGCCGGCTCGGGCGCCTGGACGAGGCGGTCGGGCACCTGAAGATGGCCGCGGTGATGCGACCGGACAACGACGACTACGTGTCCGCCGTCCGTCGCTGGGAGACCCGCCGGTCCTACCGCGCCGACGTCAGGCAGCGGATGGACGCCGCCCGGCAGCGGCGCGACCAGATGCGCGAGCAGTCCGGGGAACAGGAACCCGCCGAGCCGGACTTCGGTCCGGACCCCGGCGACGAGCTGGGCGAGCGGGCCGGCGGGGCCGATTGATCCTCGCCGACGCCTACGAAGCGTTTCTCCTGGACCTGGACGGGGTCGTCTGGCGGGGGGAGACGCCGATCCCGGGGGCCGCACGCGTGGTGGCGGAGCTGCGCGACAGGGGCCGCCGGGTGGTGTTCGTCACGAACAACTCCTCGCGCACCGCCCGCGACTTCGCCATGAAGCTGTTCCGCATGCAGATCCCGATGGAGAGCGGGGACGTCGTCACGTCCGGGCACGCCGTCGTCGCCGAGCTGCGCAGGCTCGGCCTGGAGCGCGGAGAAAGGGTGCACGTGTGCGGCGGCGACGGGCTGATCAGGCAACTGGCCCACGACGGATTTTCGCCGGTTAAAGAGACCGACGACGTCGCTGCGGTCGTGGTCGGATGGAACCCCGAAGGGGTGTTCGACGACATCCGCAAGGCGGCGGACCTAGTGCGGGCGGGCCTGCCGTTCATTGCCTCCAATGCGGACCCGACCTACCCGGCAGAGGGGCAGTTGCTCCCGGGGACGGGCGCCATAGTCGCCGCGATCGAAGTGGCGTCCGGCAAAAAGGCGACCGTGGTCGGCAAGCCGCGTCCGGAGCTGTTCCGGCTTGCGCTGGCCCGCGCCGCCGTCCCCGCCTCGAAAGCGCTTTTCTGCGGAGACCGTGCCTCCACCGACGTCGAGGGGGCCCGGGCCGCGGGCATTCCCGCCGCGCTCGTGCTGACGGGCGTCACGACCGAGGGGGAGCTTGCGGGCCTGCCGCACCTGCCGCAGCACGTCCTGGACGGCCTGCCGGACCTGCTGCTGGACCTGCCGGAGACGGGGGAGGGGCAGGACCGCCTTCGGCTCGACGTCGGCCGCGAGGGCAAGAGGGTAATCGTCCGGGGCGCCCACGTCCCGGCCGCGTCAGACCGGCAGGCAGCACGGATCGTGCTCCGCAAGCTGCTGCTCGAGGCCGTCCAAGGAGCGACGGCCGTGGAGTCGTCCGAGCCCCTGCGTCCCTACTTGGAGAGGCTCGGAGCCCGGGTCGAAGCTCAGCTGCGCCTGCCGGCGGTGTAGGTCACCAGGGCAGACGGTCCAGCTGGGGCTCGACGACTACAGGCTTCGGCGGGTTCATCGCCTTCACGATGAGGTAGCCGGCGACGAAGCCGCCGACGTGCGCGAAGAAGGCCACTCCGCCGCCCTGCTGGGCCCCCAGCCCCGCGACGCCCGAGAAGACCTGCAGGACGAACCACATGACGAGCAGGAACTTCGCCGACACCTGCACGGGCCAGAAAAGGAAGATCGGGACGAGCGACGTGACGCGGGCCCGCGGAAACATCACCAGATAGCCCCCGAGCACCCCGGCCACGGCTCCGGACGCACCCACGATCGGGATTACCGAAGCGCTGTCGACCAGGATGTGGGAGGCGGCCGCGGCGACACCGGTCACGAGGTAGAAGACCAGGTACCGCACGTGCCCGAGCCTGTCCTCGACGTTGTTGCCGAAGACCCACAGGTAGAGCATGTTCCCGCCCAGGTGCAGGAGGCTTCCGTGCATGAACATGGACGTGACGATGCTCGTCAGCGACGTCCGCTGCGGGAATCGCTGCTCCAGCTGCGTTGACAGGAAGTCGCATCGGCTCGCGACGTCGCAGGGGATCGCGCCGAACTGGTGGACGGTCTCCTCGCTCACGCCGAACTTGAGGAACGCCCAGATGTTCACGGCGATGAGCCCCCAGGTGACGAGCGGCGTCCGCCGGGTCGGGTTGTGGTCGCGGATCGGGATCAGCATCGTCATGTCGGGGGGCCAAGTATCCTCGATCTCCCGGAAACCGCCACAAAGGATCGTCCGGAAATGCAAGACGAAACAGCCAGGACACAGCGTGCCAGTCCCCGCCGGGCCGCCCAGCGGCTGGTCCGGGAGTTGGAAGGCCGTGGAGAGGTCAGGGCGCGGGACGTCGCCGGGTCGGTGCGCAGCCGGGTGTCGCGGTCCGTGCGGGCAAGGTCCGAACTCGTGCAGCTCGTGCGCAAGGAGGTCCGCAGCCGAATGAGGTCCAGGCGGACCGGCGGGGGTCCGGGGGCCGAAAGCCACTGACCCGCAGGCGGCTGGACTCCGAGCTCGTCCGGCGCGGCATGGCCGGGTCGCGGGAGCGGGCGCGTGAGGCCGTGCTCTCCGGGCGCGTGCTGGTCTCCGGCTCGGTGGCGGAGAAGCCTGCACGTCTGGTCGATGACTCCGAGCCGATCCATGTCACCGGCGACCTTCCGCGCTACGTTTCGCGCGGAGGGCTGAAGCTTGAGGGGGCATTGGACGCGTTCGTGATCGATGTGTCCGGCATGCGGTGCCTGGACCTAGGGGCATCCACCGGCGGGTTCACGGACTGTCTTCTGAAGGCGGGCGCCTCAGAGGTGGTAGCCGTGGACGTCGGCCGCGGCCAGCTCGCGTGGGAGCTGAGAAACCACCCGAGCGTGAAGTCCATGGAACGCACCGATGTCCGCGACCTGGATGACCTGGGCGAGTTCGGGCTGGTGACGGTGGACCTGTCGTTCATCTCGCTGCGCACCGTCATGCCGGCGGTTTCCCGTCTCGCGGGACGGGCGCCGGTGCTCGCCCTGGTGAAGCCGCAGTTCGAGGTCGGCAGGGCGCGCGTCGGGTCCGGCGGCGTGGTGCGGGACCGCTCGCTGCACGACGAGGCGGTCCGGGCGGTCGTGGAAGCAGCCGCCGCCACGGGACTGCACCACCACGGGACGAAGGAGTCCGTGCTGCCAGGGGCCGAGGGCAACTTGGAGTACTTCGTCCTGCTGCGCAGGAGCGGATCGTGAAGCGGGTGGGGATCCTTCACCATCACGCCCGGCCGCGCTCCGCCGAGCTTTCGGCCGAGGTGGCGGCGTGGCTGGAGCAGCGGGGGCACGAGGCGGTGGCCGGGCCGCAGACGGCCGACGGCCTGGACCTGCTCGTGGTTCTCGGAGGAGACGGCACGATGCTTCACGGGATCAGGCTGGTCGGCAGCTCCGGCGTCCCGGTGCTGGGGGTGAACCTGGGGCGCCTGGGTTTTCTGACGGAGGCCGCGGCCGACGAGGCCGTGGACGCGGTGGAGCGCACTCTCAACGGCGACTGCTTTATCGACGAACGCTCGACGGTGGAGGCGTGGATCGAGCGCGGTTCCGGCGCCCGGGAGCTGCTGGGCGAGGCGATCAACGAGGTGTCGGTGGAAAGGGCGGTGGGCGGAAAGCTGATCTACATGGCCTTGACCATCGCGGGCCAGCCGTTCACGAGGTTCGGCGCCGACGGGCTGATAGTGGCCACACCGACCGGGTCCACCGCGTACGCGTTCTCGATGCGGGGGCCCGTGGTCGCCACGGGATTGAGGTCACTGGTCGTCGTGGCAGTGGGGGCGCACAACCTGTTCGACCGCCCGCTGGTGCTGTCCCCGGACCAGGACGTCGAGGTGGCCCTGGAGGCCCGGGGGACCGGCGTCGTGGTCACCGACGGAAGGCCGGGGGCCGAGATCGGGGAGGGCGACGTCCTGCACGCGCGGGTCGGACCGTCGGTGGTGAGGCTCGTCCGGCTGAGCCCCGACAGTTTCTTCACGAGGGTCGCCAGGCGCTTCGGCCTCCCCCAGGCCTAGCGCGGCAGCGACTGGGGCTCGATCAGGGTCCGCTCCACCACGAAGTTGCCGCCGAGGCCCCGCAGCGTGACGTAATCGATCGAGGCGAGGGTCGAGCCGGAGAACGTCAGGATCTGGGCTTCGTACGGGCGGTCCGCTTCGACGGCGAACGACCCCAGTCCGGTCGCGCCGGTCGACCCGACGGTCAGGGTCCTGACGGTCCCTTTCCGAGCGGAGCTTCTGCGGTGGACGTGTCCGGCCACCACCAGGGGCACGTCGTCCACCCGCGACGCCAGGAGGCGGTCGTGCACGGCCACCACGTCGGGGAGCTGTCCTGCGACTACTTCCGCGACCTCGCGAGCCTTGGCGGTCTTGGCGGCCCTGGCTTCGGATGAGGAGACGTCGTTGCGGGCGGTGAACGTGGGGTCGGCGAAGCCCATCACCCGCACCTCGCCGACCTGCGCGACGGTTCCGTCCAGCACCTGGACCCCCGGCACCGCCGCGAGGGAAGCGCGGTTGTCAGGAGAGTCGTGATTGCCGGGGACGAACAGGTACGGCTTGCCGACCCGTGCTATGAGGTCGCCGATCCGCGCCTCGACGGGAGACCCGAACGACGTCAGATCGCCGGTGTCCAGCACGGCCTCCACGCGGAAGCCCGCGGCGAGCCTTTCCACCATCTCCAGGGCCACGGGGTTGGAGTGGACGTCGCTCACGTGCAGGATCCTGGTCTGGCCGACGGTGGTGGACTCGTCGGTGGACGTCGCCTCGTACAGCTGCGCGACCCGGTCCCCGAGAACGCGCAGCCGCTTCCTCACGTCGCCGATGCCTTCAAAGTGACGGCGCGCGGCCTCCAGGACCCGCGGCGCCTCCTCGATGGGGCCCTCGAAAGTCGCCCTGGCGAAAGCAGACTCGTCAAAGGTCCTCCAGGACCCCCCGAGGACGAGGGCCGCCGCGAGGACCCCTCCCGCCGCGCCGGCGGCCATCATCCACGGGCGGCGGCCCGGCACGAGGGCGCCGAGCAGGATCCCGGCGGCCAGCGAGGCGAGCACAGCCCGGACGGCGAAGTCACGAAGAAGCAAACCGAGATCGCGGGTCACCTGCTCCCGAAGGCGTCGCTGCCGGGAGGAGTCGCGGAGGACCTCCTGCAGGTCCTCCAGGTCCACCCGCTCCACCAGGAGGGACAGCCGCAGGGGCGGACGGTGCGTGGGGGCCGAGATCCTGCCCAGCGGGGGCAGGCGCAGGTCGGTCCTCGGGGAGCCGAGGCGCCCCCGCACCTCCACCGTGCCCGGGCCGACCGGACCTCTTGCGGCGGGGGCGACTCCGACCGCGACGAGTCCCGCGGCCGCACCGAGAACCACCACGACCGCAACACGGACGACAGGATGCATCCGGCGGGCCGGGGACGCCGGTGGCTCTTGCCCGGCCGGAGCGTGCGGCGTCGGCCCTTCCACGTTCGGACCCTGAGGCGGCGGCTGTTCCACCCGCCGAGATTGCCGCACCAATGCGGTCCGTGTCTCGAGGCCTCCGCCGTCGGCCCCCGTCCTTACCATCGGCGGATGCTGCAGGAGCTTCACGTCCGCGACCTGGGAGTGATCGCCGAGGCGTCCGTCTCGTTCGGTCCTGGACTCAACGTGATCACCGGCGAGACGGGGGCCGGCAAGACGCTGCTGATGACCTGCCTCGGGCTGCTGGCCGGCGCCCGTGCCGATCCGCGACTCGTCGCCGCCGGGGCCGACCAGGCGCTGGTTCAGGCGGTGATGTCGGCTGCCGCCGGGGGACCCGACACCGAGGGCGGCGAGCTGATCGTGGCGCGCCGGATATCCCCCGACGGCAAGTCCCGCGCCTGGCTGGACGGCCGGCTGGTACCGGCATCCGTGCTTGCGGATGCAGTGGGCGAGCTGGTGGAGGTGCACTCGCAGGGATCGGGGTTCGCGCTCGCTCGTCCGGCAGTCCAGATGCAGGCGCTGGACTCCCTGGCCGGGACGGGTGACCTGTTGCGTGAGTACCGGGCGGTGCTGTCGCGCCTGCGGGAGTCCATGGACGAGCTGCGCGACATACGCGAGGGGGAGCGGCTGCGCGCCCGCGAGCAGGAGTTCCTGTCGTTCCAAGTCCGCGAGATCGACGCGGCCGCCCTCGACGACGGTGAGGACGAGGCGGTGCGCATAGAGCTGGGACGGCTGGAGAACGCCGAGAGGTTGACCCTGGACGGCCAGCGCGTCGTGTCGCTGACGGGCTCGGACGGGGCCGCGGCACATCTGACGGAGGCGGCGAAGGTCCTGCGCGACGCGTCGGCCCTCGACCCGTCCGTTCAGGACGTGGCGGAGCGGATGTCCGCGCTCGGTGACGAGGTGTCGGAGGCCGCGAGGGAAGTCCGGGCGTGGGCCGAGGGCATCGAGCCGGACCCCGCCCGTCTGGAGTCGCTGCGCGACAGGGCCGCGCTGATCTCGAGCCTGGGACGCAAGTACGGGGCGACCGTGGCCGACATCAAGGCGGCGGCCGAGTCCGCGCGGCGGGAGCTCGCGTCGCTGGAGTCCGCGGATGCCAGGACGGCCGGCCTGGACGAGTCGGTGGTCCGGCTGGAGTCGGAACTCGGTGCGCTGGGGGCCGAGCTGTCAAAGAGGCGTGCCGCAGCGGCTGCCGACCTGACGGCCATGGTCAACGGCGAGCTGGGCGCCCTGGCGCTGGGGGGATGTTCGTTCGAGGCGTCCTGCGAGGCGTCTGGCACCCACTCCGACAGGGGAGCCGACCGGGTGGAGTTCCGATTCTCCTCCGACTCGCGCAGGCCGCCCGAGCCCATCGGAAAGGTGGCGTCCGGAGGCGAGCTGTCGAGGGCGATGATCGCGGTGACCCTGGCGCTGGCTTCCGCCCACCACGTTCCCGTGCTGGTGTTCGACGAGGCCGACCAGGGGGTCGGGGGAGCGGCAGCTCTGGAGGTGGCGCGGAGGCTGGCGCGCCTGGGGCGCACGCATCAGGTCCTGGTCGTCTCGCACCTGCCGCAGATCGCGGCCTACGCCGACTGCCACGTCGCGGTCCGCAGGCACGAATCGGGGGTTCGCGTGGAGACGCTGCAGGACGACGGCCGCATCGCGGAGATCTCCCGGATGCTCGCGGGCCTGGACTCATCGGACAGGGCGCGCGCCCACGCCGAAGAACTGGTCTCCATGGCGCGGCGGGAGCGCGACGGGCGGCCGGCGGCCAAGCCCCGTTCGCGACGGGCGGCCGCGACCGCCTGACCTCCGCAGCCCCCAGGCTTGATACCGTGGACGGGCCCTCCGGGGCGCGCACATGGGAATCCGCCTGCTCAGCCGCCGGTCCTCCGCCGCCCGGCGACCCTTGAACGGGTCCGGGACGGGCACCGGCCTGTCCGGAACCGCGCGAATGGACCGCAGGACCAAGGATCTCGTCCGGCGGGTGAAGCCCGGCAACATCGCGATCATCGACCATGACGACCTGGACCGGGTGGCGGCTGAAAGCCTCCTGGACCACGGGGTCGCCGCTGTGGTCAACGCGCGGCCCTCGATCTCCGGACGCTACCCCAACCTCGGCCCCCTGATCCTGGTGCACGCGCACATCCCGGTCCTGGACGCGGTCGGTCCGGGAGTGTTCGACGAGGTGTCGGAGGGCGACGTCGTCCGCCTCGAAGGCGACAAGCTGCTGGTGGACGACCGGGTCGTCGCGCAGGGAGTGCTGCTGGACGAGGCGTCTGTCCTTCAGAAGATGGAGGCGGCGAAGGCCCAGTTGTCGGCCACCGTCGAGAGGTTCGCCGAGAACACTCTGGACTACGTCCGGCGCGAGCAGGACATCCTTGTCGAGGGGGTCCGGATTCCGCTGCGCACGCGGTTCAAGGGCCGCCACGCGCTGGTGGTCACGCGCGGCCACCACTACAAGGAGGACCTGCGCGCCCTGCGCGGCTATATCAAGGAAATGCGTCCGGTCATCGTGGCCGTCGACGGGGCCGCCGACGCCTGCCTCGCCGAGGGAATCAAGCCGGACGTGATCGTCGGCGACGTCGACTCGGCGTCGGCCGCGGCCCTTCGCAGCGGTGCCGAGCTGCTCGTCCACCCGCAGGGCGAGTGGCGCAGGCGCCACGCCGAGGGGCAGGCCTCCGACGAGCCCGAAGAGGTGAAGACGGTCCGGAACCTCGGACTGAGCTGCCACGTCATCACGGCCCCCGGAACAAGCGAGGACGTCGCGCTTCTGCTGGCACACGAGCAGGGGGCCGAGCTTGTCGTGGCGGTGGGATCCCACACGTCCACGATCGAGTTTCTGGACAAAGGACGCGCGGGCATGGCCTCGACATTCCTGGCCAGGCTCCGGCTCGGGCCGTCGCTGGTGGACGCCAAGGGGGTGTCGCTTCTGTACCGCACCCGTGTGCGGCGGCAGGACCTCCTGCTGCTGGTTGTCGCCGCGGTCGTGACGATGGCGATAGTCAACTACTTCTCCCCCCCGGCCAGGCTGTTCTGGGGGATCGTCTGGGAGCAGCTGATCGACTTCGTGTTCCGGCTGCGCGGGCTGTTTTGATCGACTTCCGCTACCACATCGTCTCGATCGTCGCCGTCTTCCTGGCCCTGGGTCTGGGCATCCTGATGGGGACAACCGTCCTGGACCGCGTGGCCGTCGACGCGCTCCGCGCGCAGGTCGACAACCTGCGGTCGGACGCCCGGGAGTCCAGACGGGACATAACGGCCCTGCGGACAGAAGTGGATCGCCAGCGCACGTTCGCCGACCAGGTGAGCCCCTGGGTGCGCCACGACCAGCTCGCCGGCAAGCCCGTGGTGTTTGTGTCCGACAACGGCGGGGCGCGCTGGGACGACTCGGTCAGGGACGCCATCGCCCAGACCGGGGCACGGCCCGTCGGAGCCATGACCCTCACCGCCAAGTGGAAGTTGGACGCTGCGTCGGCCAGGCAGCTGCAGTCGGCGACGGCGCCGCTCGGAGCCGCCATGCCTCGCGACAAGCCGGACGAGTCGCCGGACGAGCGCCGGCAGGCGGAGGACGCGCTGACGACGCTCGGCTCCCAAATCTTCGCCCCGGAAGGGCAGGCCCTTCTGCGGGAGCTCGTACAGAGCGGGTTCGTGGAGGTCGCCGATGCCGACCTCCAGCAGGCCTGGCCTCCCGCCGGTGCATTGGTGGTGGCCTTCACCGGACCGGACCCGGGGCGGGGCACGGCCTCCTCCAGCCCCGGGTGGGTAGCTTCGCTGGCGCGGGCCACGGCCACGGCAACGCCGACCCTCGTGGTCTCACCTGGCGCGGATGCCGGCACCGGCGACGTGACTATCCTGCGCAACCTCCCGGAAACGCCGGCAACGCTGGTCACCTTCGACGCGGGTTCGCTTTCGTTCGGCCGCCTCGGCTCGGTGCTGGCGCTGGAGTCGGCCGCCGCCGGGCGCGGTGGTCACTTCGGCGTCGAGCGAGGCAGGCGGCTGCTCCCCGAGCGTCGCTGACCAGTGGGCCCCGGTCTCCCCGGACAGCCGGTCGCGGCAGAGGAGTCCGAAGCCGGGCTGCTGCGGTCCTCGGCGTCCATCTCGCTGATCACCGCCGCGGCACGTGTGGCCGGCTTCGCGCGGTGGATCGTGCTCGGGGCGACGGTCGGAGCCACTTACCTCGGCAACACCTACCAGACGGCCAACTGGGTGCCGAACATCCTGTTCGAGCTGGCCGCGGGAGGGGTCCTGACGGCGGTGTTCGTCCCGACGTTCGTCGCGGAACTTGAGCATGGACGGGAGCGGGGGACCGAGGTCGCGGCCAGCATCGCCAACGGACTGCTGTTGCTGTCGCTTCCCCTCGTGGCCGGGGCGATCATCTTCGGACGTCCGATCATGCGCGGGCTCACCGTCGGGGTTGCCGACCCGGCCGTGCGTGCCGCGGAAATCGAGCTGGGAGCCTGGTTTCTGCGCTTTTTCGCCCCGCAGATCCCGCTCTACCTCCTCGGGATGGTCATGACTGGGATCCTGCACGCCCACCGGAAGTTCGTGGCCCCGGCGGCAGCTCCGTTGTTCTCAAGCCTCGTCGTGATCGCCACGTACCTCGTCTTCCACTCGATGGGACCGCGAGCCGACATCGGCACCGCGACGCGGGAGCAGTTGTACGTCCTGGCCGGCGGAACGACCGCCGGCGTGGTGGCACTGACCTTCTCGCAGCTCCCGTCGGTTCTCCGGCTGGGTATCAGGTGGCGGCCGGTGCTGAGACTGCGGGACCCTTCCGTGCGCAGGGCGATGAGAGCCGGAGGATGGGGAATGGCCTTCTTCGCGGTCACCCAGGCCGGTCTGCTGGTCACCCTGATCCTGGCCAACCGGGTCCGCGGGGGCGTGGTGGCGTACCAGGTCGGCTACGCGCTGTTCATGCTGCCTGTCGCCCTGATTGGGCTGCCGGTGGCGATCTCGCTGTACCCGTCGATGTCCCGCAGCATTGTCCGACGTGACGAGCAGGGATACGCCAGGGTGCTGTCGCTCGGATGGAGGACCACGGCCCTGCTGGCCGCTCCCGCCGCGGCCGGGCTGGCGGTGCTCGCTCGTCCGCTGGCGCAGGCACTCGAGACCGCGGGGGCCGCCCGCACCGGGTCCGCTCTTGTCGCCGCTGCGTCGGGAGCGCTGGCTCTGGGACTGCCGGCGTACGCACTCAACGAGATCCTCGCCCGCGCCTTTTACGCCCGGCGGCAGACGGCTCCGCCCGTCGCCGTCAACGCGGTCGCCATCGGCCTTTACGCATTCGCCGCCTGCACAATCACGGCTGTTGCGCGCCCCCGTGGAGCCGACGCCGTCGCCGTGATGGGCTGGGCTCACTCGGCCGGGCAGTGGGCCGGCGTGGCGGTCGGCGTTCTGCTCCTTGCGCGGTCCGCGAGGGTGTGGCGTCCTGCGGGCGACCTCGTGTCGACCGCTGCGAGCGCGGCGCGGGCGGCGGTGATGGCGGCCTGCGTGTGGTTGGTGGTCCACGCCCTGCGCGCGGTTCCTCCGGCCCCGAGGGTGGCGGCTGGAGTGCTGGCCGGTGCGGCGGTGTTCGGCGTGGCCTGCCTGTTCTCGCGGGACGCCCGTCTGGCGATGAGCGGGATCCGCAACCGCCGGTGAGCGCGCGATCAGTGGTCCACGTGCTGGGGCCGTCGACCGGGGGCATCCGACGCCACGTCCGCTACCTCGCGCACAACCCGCCCCCGGGCTTCACGACACTGCGGGTCTGCGGGCCGGGGTCTTTGGAGCAGTACTTCGATGGCCTGCCTTTCGCGCCACTCACGGCCGATGGCATCGCAGATGCCGACGTCGTCCACGCCCACGGCGTGACCGCCGGCAGAGTCGCCCTGCGTCGCCGGCGCCCCCCGGTGGTTCTGACGCTTCACGTCTACGACGTCGCGGGGGGCCGTCCGGCGCCGGCGCGTGCCGCGCTGCGCATGCTGGCGCCGGCGATTGTCCGGCGGGCCGATGCGGTCATAGCCGTCAGTGTCGAGATAGCGGCGCGTGTCCCGGGGGCCGTGGTCATTCCGCCCGCCGCCGAGCCGCGCGGAGCCCCCCGCCGCGACAGACGTGAAGTGCGGGCGGAGCTGGGAGCCGCCGATGACGAGGTCGTGGTGATGTCCATAGCCCGGCTGCATCGCGACAAGTCGCTTCATGTGCTGATCGAGGCAGCCCGGCTCGCGGGGCTCACGTGCTGGGTCGCCGGCGACGGTCCTCTTCGCGCGGAGCTGGAGCGGCTTGCGCAGGGGACGCGCGTCCGGTTGCTCGGCTACCGCGACGACGTGTCGGACCTGCTGGGCGCGGCGGACCTGTTCGCCCTGACCTCGCTGGGAGAGGGCTACCCTGTCGTCGTCGTGGAGGCACTGCAGGCAGGGCTTCCCGTCGTGGCCACTGACGTGGGGGCCGTCCGGGAGATGGTCGGGGACGCCGGCGAGATCGTCGACCCCGGAGATGCGACGGCTCTGGCTTCGTCGCTAAGCAGGATCGCGGGTAACGATGAGGTCCGGGCCGGACTGATGCGGCGCGCCGGGGCGAGGTCGCTGCCGCAGCCGGAGGAGCTGGTGCGTCGCGTGGGTGAGGTCTACCAAAGGGTGATGTCGTGAACAGGCCCGTTTCCGGGAGAGCCCGGCGGCGGTCGATCGTCGTGCGGGTGGCGGCCGTGTCCGTCGCAGCCGCTCTCGGCCTCGTGCCCGATGCCGCCGTCGCGTCGGGGACGGAACCCGAGCGCATAGTCCTTTTTGCCATGCCCGCCGTCACGTGGGACGACATCCGTCCCGCCCGGATGCCCGCGCTCCAGAGCGTCATCTCCCGGGGCGCGGTGGCCGCCATCTCGGTGCGCAGCGCCGCCAGCCGTACCGACCCGGTGAGGGGTTACATGACTCTGGGGTCCGGCAACCGCGCCTACTCCGACGACGCCGAGCCGCAGGCCCACTTGGCGTTTTCGGCCGATGCGCCGTTCGAGTCGGGGACGGCCGAACATGCGCTCCGGCGACGGATCGGCCCGACCGGCGCCGAGGCGCCGGAGCCGGCGGACGCCTCGTCCCCCGGACTCGTCCACCTGGGCCTGCCGTGGCTGGACAAGCAGGCCGCGAGGAGCAACTACGGTACGGCCGTCGGCTCGCTCGGCGAGACCCTTCGTCATGCGGGCGTCCGGAGAGCGGTGGTGAGCGCCGCCGACACGGCCGTCGACCCCCGCGCGTCCGCCTCACGCCGTCGCGAGGCCGTGCTGGGAATGGTGGACCGGACGGGGCGGGTCGAGGACGGCACGGTCTCGGGGCTGTTGCGGACCGATCCGGACGCTCCGTTCGGCGTCTCCACCGACGCGGCGGCCTTTGAAGCCGCCGCCCGAACCGCACTGTCCAGGTCAAGGGTGGTGCTGCTCGAGCCCGGGGAGACCCTGCGCGCCGACCAGTTCCTGGCCTACGCGAACCCGGACCGCAGGCAGCAACTCGTGACGGGGGCGCTTGAACGGTCCGACGTGATCCTGTCGAAGATCCTGCCGGCGCTGACCCCGCGCGACCGGCTCTACATCGTGGTTCCGTCCGGGCCCTCGCTGGCCGCGACCGAGCACCTGACACCGCTCGTCGCCGCCGGCGCCGGTGTCCGACGTGGCTGGCTGACGTCCGCGACCACCCGGCAGCCCGGCATGGCGACGCTGTCGGACGTCGCCCCCACGGTCCTGGATGCGTTCGGGCTTCGCGCACCAGGCTCCATGACCGGCACCGTCATCTCCTCGATCCGCACCCAGCGGGGAGGCCGGGTGGCGGACCTGGCGGCGCTGGACCGCGAATCGGTGTTCCGGGAGCACTTCGCCGCGCAGGCGGTGTACGCGTTTATCACGATGCTGACGCTCCTGTCCCTTCTGTCGTTTGTCGTCTTTCTGTCGAGATCGCGTGCCTGGAGCAGGCTGCTGACGCCCCTCGCCCTGGCGGTGCTGGCGGTGCCGCCGGCTGCGCTGGTCTGGCGAGCCGTGGACGCCGACCGTCTGGGCATGACGGGGGCGCACCTGGTGCTGTGGGGCCTGGTAGCCGTGCTCGCTGCGGCCGCGGCTGCCGTCCCCGGCCCCAGGTGGGCCGGGGGAGTGGCACTGCTGCTGCTGTCGGCCGTCATGCTGTCCGTGGACCTGGCGGCAGGGTCGCCGCTGCAGCTCAACGGGATATTCGGCTTCTCGCCGATCGTCGCCGGACGCTTTTACGGGATCGGCAACCTGGGCTACGCGATCTTGATGGCCAGCGGGATCCTCGGCCTCACCGGCCTGGTGGAGCTTCGCGGACTGCCCAGGGCGCCCGCGATCATCGCGGTGGGGCTTGCCGTCCTGGTCCTCGTAGACGGCCTGCCACAGCTGGGGGCAGACTTCGGGGGAGTCCTCGGGGGAGTCCCCGCCGTGCTTCTGACCTACATGCTCGCGAGGGGCCACCGGGTGAGATGGCCGGTGCTGCTCGCGGCCGGCGCCGCAGCCGTCGCCGTGGCGTCCGGACTGGCGCTGCTGGACCTGTCCCGGCCCCCGGAGGTGCGGACGCACCTGGGCCGCTTCGCCGCGCGGGTCGCGTCCGGGGGCCTTCCGGCGCTGGTGACGGTTGTGCGCAGGAAAGCGCAGGCGAACCTGGGAGTCCTCGGCGTCAGTTCATGGACCTACACGATCCCCCTGACGCTGGGCGTCCTGGCACTGATGCTCGCGCGGCCGGTCGGGGTGCTGCGAGACGTTCTGCCACGGCACCCGGTCCTGAGGGCCGGGCTCATCGGCGCGATGGCCGCGGGAGTCGGAGGGTACGCAGTGAACGACTCGGGCATCGCAATCCCGGCGATGGTCCTCGGGCACGTCGTCCCGCTGCTTGTTTTGCTTGCCGTGCAGACTCTTGCACCGAGGCCCGCCGCCGCTGCGAAAGCCGCGTGACGGCGGCAGTCGCGGTAGCCGCCGCCGCTGCGTCCTGGATCGCCTGCCGGCTGCTGTTTTCCCGTCCACCGGCTGCTCTGACGGGGGCCAGGCATCTGCGAGTCAACTACCGGGGCAGTGCCATTCCGGGTTCGCTGGGCGTCCTGCTCATCGCCGCTCTGGGCGTGGGCGCCGCGGGGGCCGCGGTTCTTGATGCGGCGGGTGTCACGGCCACGGGCGCGGCGACCACCGCGGCCGCAGGCGTCGCACTGGGGCTACTGGGCTACGTGGACGACGTGTGGGGGAACCGCCGCGCCGGCGGCTTCGGCGGGCACCTGCGCGCGCTGGCCCGCGGCGAGCTGACCACCGGGATGCTCAAGGCGGCCGGAGGAGGAGTCGTGGGACTGGGTTGCGCGTGGGCCTCCGGTCTGCGCGGCGCCCACCTTCTGGCGGGAGGAGCGATCGTGGCGCTGTCCGCGAACCTGGTCAACCTGCTGGATCTGCGGCCCGGACGCGCGTGCAAGTTCTGGCTGGTGTCGTGGGCGGCGCTTCTGCTCGCTGGAGTGGCCCCCGGGGCTTTGACCGTCTCAGCCGCCCTGGCCGGTGGGGTCGGGGCCTTTCTGCCCGTGGACCTGCGGGAGCGCGGAATGCTCGGCGACTCCGGCGCCAACCTCGCGGGGGCTGCCTGGGGGGCCGCTGCCGTTGCCTCCATCGGCTCCCGCGGGCGCCTGCTGTGCCTGTTCGTGCTCGTCGGGTTGACGGCCGCGTCGGAGGTGGTCTCCTTTAGCCGGCTCATCGAGCGCATTCCCCTTTTGCGCGGCTTCGACGCACTGGGGAGGAGGAACCCTCAGGGCCCGGGACACCCGGAGGCCGAAGCCCCGTCCGCCGAAGCGGAGCCGTTCCAGGGGAGCGAACGAGATCAGGCAGATCATGTGAGCCCTGAAGTAGATCGTGATGCCGACGAAAGTCACCGTATGGAACAGCGCCGCCATCCACACGTACAGCCTCCCGACGCGGCCGCGTACGAGCATCAGCAGGGCGGTCAGTTCGAACACGATGATCCCCAACTGCATCAGATGAAGCAGCCGGGGGAACTGCAGGAGCGGGTCGGCGAACATCGTCCCTCGCCGGGTGATGGCGGAGATGAGGATGGAACTGGTTATCCATGAGGGCCCCGACACGAGCATCTTGGTCACGCCGGCCAGGAAGTACGTGAGGGCGACCGCCACCTGCACCATCCGCATTGCCCATCCGGCGGCTGCCGAGGTCCCGTCTTCAGCCGTCCACGCCACGGTGGGCAGGACCGCTAGAGCGACCAGCAGGGCGACGCGGTCGTGGTCCACCTTGCCGTACGAAAAGCCGATCAGGCACCAGTAGCCGTAGAGCAGGGCCACGGCGGGGCCGGCCAGCCGGCGCGCCCGGCCGGCGGCGGCAACCAGCGGAATCGATAGCAGGGACACCAGTACCAGCGCCATCCCCACGCGGGTGGGAGCCGGGATTCCAAGCGCCCTGCCGATCCACAGAGGCGCGTACCACGAGGCAGGAAGAAGTCCGTGGTCGGCCGGAAACCGCGTGAGCACCACGTCCAGTGGCACGTACAGGTAGATCAGGACGCGGAACAGCTGCAGGCGCCGCAGGGGGACGGGGTCGTACCAGAACCGGATCCACGCGGAGGTCCCGGCGGAACCGCCCGCCGGTGGGGCCTCTGGGTCGCGCGCCGCGGTCACCGGGGCGGCCAATGCGCCACCTCCGTCACGACCCACCTGATCCCCGGCGGAGGCGCCGCCCTGGCCCGACGCCCGGCGGCCCGGGGGCCCGGCTGCAGCCGCCCCTCCGACAGCGGCGCCTTTCTGCTGAGCAGATACAGGCGGACGATGCGCCTGTCCGCGGGCGCCCCGCGGTTGTAGACCCGGATCAGGTCGCCGAGAAGCTCCGGGTGCGCCTGGACCCGCGCCACCTGTCCCTCGACCTCGGCCCGCCGCAGATGAAAGTTCTCAAAGCCCAGCCGCACGCCACGGCGTCCGTCGCTGAAGTCGGCATTCAGGGCGAGGACCCAGACCGCTCCCCGGGTCCCCTTCGGGAACATGCGCATCTGCGCGAACGGCCAGGCGTCGTCGGACCAGAAAAGGGTCCCGGCGATCAGTCCGACGGACATGAACACGGCGGCGGCGTCCCGTGCCAGGCGGGACATGGTCTTTCGCGGGAGGGTGGCTGCGTCAGTCACTGCTCCGCAATCTTACGGGGCGCGGAAGTACGTCCCGGATGCTGTCGGCGCCGCTGGATAGGCTCCCGCCGCGTGTTAGGGTGATCCGACCTGGGAGGTTCCTTTGGCCAGACACATCTTCGTTACCGGGGGTGTGGCCTCCTCTCTCGGAAAGGGCATCACCGCCGCCTCCATAGGCCGCCTGCTGGTCTCCCGTGGGTTGAACGTGGTCCTGCAGAAGCTCGACCCCTACATCAACGTCGACCCGGGGACGATGAACCCCTTCCAGCACGGCGAGGTCTTTGTCACACAGGACGGCGCCGAGACCGACCTGGACCTCGGGCACTATGAGAGGTTCGTCGACACCAACCTGGCGCGAGAGTCCAACGTGACGACCGGGCAGATCTACTGGTCAGTGCTCCAGCGCGAGCGCCGCGGGGAGTTCCTGGGCGAGACGGTCCAGGTGATCCCCCACATCACCAACGAGATCAAGGAGCGCATCCTCGCCCTCGGCCGTGACTCGTCCGTCGACGTGGTCATCACCGAGGTCGGGGGCACCGTCGGCGACATCGAATCCCTGCCGTTCATAGAGGCGATCCGGCAGGTCCGGCGCGACCTCGGCCGCGACAACTGCTTTTTCGTGCACGTGACGCTCATCCCGTTCATCGAGGCGTCCGGCGAACAGAAGACGAAGCCGACGCAGCACTCGGTCATGGCCCTTCGGTCCATCGGAGTCCAGCCGGACGCAATCGTGTGCCGCTCGGACCGTCCCATCGGAACCTCGCTAAAGCAGAAGATCTCGCTTCTGTGCGACGTGGACGTCGAAGCCGTCGTATCGGCCACCGACACGTCCAACCTCTACGAGGTTCCGCTCGTGCTGTACCGGGAGGGCCTGGACCGGCGTATTGCCAGGCACCTGGGACTGGCCAAGGGCGAACCCGATCTGCAGTCGTGGCAGGACCTGGTCGAACGCATCGGCTCCCCGCGCGGCTCCGTCAGGATCGCGCTCGTCGGCAAGTACGTGAACCTTCCGGACGCCTACCTGTCCGTCACCGAGGCACTGCGTCACGGCGGCATCCACCACCAGGTCCGGGTCGAGATCGAGTGGATCGCGTCCGACGGGATGATCGACGACGGACAGCACCTCCAGGGCTGCCACGGCCTGTTGGTCCCGGGCGGTTTCGGCGTCCGGGGCATAGAGGGCAAGATCGAGGCGACCAGGAGCGCGCGCGAGTCGGGCCTGCCGTTTTTGGGCATCTGCCTCGGCCTGCAGTGCGCCGTCACGGAGTTCGCGCGCAACGTCGCGGGGATGCGCGACGCCAACTCCACGGAGTTCGACGAGCAGACGCCGTACCCGGTCATCGATCTGATGGCGTCGCAACAGGGCGTCACCGACAAGGGCGGCACGATGCGGCTCGGCACTTACCCCTGCGTTTTGAAGGAGGGCACCCGGGCCGCCGCGGCCTACGGCGCGAGGGTGGTGGAGGAGCGGCATCGCCACCGCTACGAGGTCAACCCCGACCTTCTTCCGAAGCTGGAGGCCGAGGGGCTGGTTGCTTCCGGGTCCTCTCCGGACGGAAGCCTCGTCGAGATCATCGAGGTCCCGGACCACCCCTGGTTCGTGGCGTCGCAATTCCATCCGGAGTTTCTGTCGAGGCCGACGAGGCCGCACCCGTTGTTCAGGGACTTCATCGGGGCCGCCGCAGCGGGGGCCGGCATCAGCGTCTGAGGCCCGGTCCGAGGACGAATATCCTCGCCGGCTCGCCCAGCACCGTCACGTCGAACCGCTCCAGCTCCTCCACTCTTCGGCTTTGAGCGACTGCCGCTTCCAGGCCTCGGCCCCGGGGCCCCAGGAGCACGATCTTCGCTCCCGGCACGGTGACGCGGCACAGCTCCTCCATCACCCCCCCGAACCAGCGTCCGGGATTGGGCGGAAGCGGAAATCTCTTTCCAAAGGGGAGGTTGGACACTGCCGCCGAGAAACGCCCGCCGGCGAGCGGCAGCTTCAAAGCGTCGGCCCGCAGAAGCCGGGGACGTGGGCCCAGGTTCCCGGCCGCGGCGAGGAGGGCGGCCGGGTCCAGGTCGCACCCGGCTATCTCCCATTCGGCATCGGCGCCTGCGGCCAGGATGGTTCCGGACCCGCAAAAGGCGTCCAGCATCCAGCCCTTCGGGCGGCCGGCGAGCAGCACCATGGCGGCGGCGACCGATGGACGCAGCGCGCCCACCCGCTCGAGGTCGCGCGCGGGACCCGTCCGGGAGAGCTTGTCCAGCCGCAGGCCGAGTCGGAACCGTCCCGGTGAGGACTCGACCACCCACAGCTCCAGCGCGGCGGGGTCCTCGAGTCCCCACCGCGGGTACGTGGACCCCACGACCTGCGCCACGGCGCGTCTGAGGTCGGTGCGGCGGAAGTTGGTTTCCGACAGCACTCTCACCGCCACCCTGAACCCCATCCGTGGACGCAGGGCGCCCCCCAGTCCGGCGAACACGGACAGCGCGTTGGCCGCACGGCGCGGCTCCCACATGGTGGCCGCCACCTTCGCGGCGGCTCCCGGGCCGGACGTCCCCACCTGCACGAGCACAGCCTCGGCGGTCCGGAGGCCGAGCAGCGCAGGACCCGTGCGACCGCAGAAAGCGACCACGTCGGCACGCCCGTCGAACCCGACGTCTGCGTCCACCGAGAGGTCACGCAGCGGCAGGGACTCCGCCTCGCGGCGGAGCACCGGTCCGATCCCGGGCTGGGTCAGGGCGAAGAAGTCCACGCAGCGAGGCTATTCTCGCCCCACGCCGGCCGGCACACGCGTCCGGGGCCGAGGGGAGGGTCATGAAGCTCGAGCGGGCACAGAAGGCGGCGTGACAGACCTTCTACGCCTGGCCCGTGAGCTTCAGTCCCTGGCTCAGACCGGCTTGCGCTACGCCGCCGACCACTACGCCACCGAGCGGTACGAGGCCGTCCGTCGGATAGCGGCGCAGCTGCTGGCCGGGGCCACCGGTCCGGACGTGCAGCGCCTGCAGGACCTGTACGAGTCCCAGACGGGCGACGCCACCCCCAAGGTCGACGTGCGCGCGGCGGTGTTCGACGACCTGGGACGCATTCTTCTCGTCCGCGAGACCTCCGACGCCGGACGCTGGACCCTGCCGGGAGGCTGGGCGAACGTCAACGACACGCCGTCGGAGTCGGTGGTGCGGGAGGTCGTGGAGGAGACGGGTTTCGTGGTCGAGGCGGCCAAGCTGCTGATGGTGCAGGACCGCGACCGCCACAACCCACCCGGCGTGTTCCACAGCTACAAGCTCTTCTTCTCGTGCACCCTCACCGGTGGATCTGCCCGCGGCAGCCACGAGACGAGCGATCCTGCATTCTTCGCACGCGACTCCATCCCGCATGACCTGTCGCTCGGCCGGACGACCCCAACCCAGATCCGCAGGTGCTTTGAGCATCTCGATGACCCGGACCTGCCGACGGACTTCGACTGATCTGCCGGGCCGGCGCGTTAGGCTCGGACGATGCGCATCGGCGTTCCTACCGAGGTCATGGAAAGCGAGTACCGCGTCGCGCTGACGCCGGCGGGGGCCAGAGAGCTGTCCGGAGCCGGGCACGAGGTGCTGATACAGCAGGGGGCCGGCACCGGCTCGGTGCTCCCGGACTCCGCATACGAGCGTGCGGGGGGCAGGATCGTGCCCACGGCCGCGGACGCCTGGTCGGCAGACCTGGTCCTCAAGGTGAAAGAGCCGCTGCAGTCGGAGTTCGATCACCTGCGCTCCGGGCAGATCGTTTTCACCTACCTGCACCTGGCGGCCCACCGGGAGCTCACCCAGCGGCTGGTGGACAGCCGCGCGATCGGGATCGCCTACGAGACCGTGGCCGTGGACGGCCGCCTGCCCCTGCTGGCCCCGATGAGCGAGATCGCCGGCAGGATGGCCCCCCACGTGGGCGCGCACTACCTGGAGAAGGAGCATGGAGCCGGGATCCTGCTCGGCGGCGTGTCCGGGGTGCGTCCGGCGCGCGTGGTCGTCCTCGGCGCGGGCACGGCCGGCCGCAACGCCGCCTTTTTGGCGGCCGGGATGGAGGCCGAGGTCCTGCTGTTCGACAAGAACATCGACCGGCTGCGCGAGGTCGACTTCATCCACCGCGGGCGCATCATGACCCTGTACTCTAACCGCGAGTCGGTGGAGCAGGCCCTTCGCGAAGCGGACCTGGTGATTGGAGCAGTGCTCGTCCCGGGGGCCAAGGCGCCGGTGGTCGTCCCCGAGTCGTCGGTAAAGGAGATGAAGCCGGGCAGCGTGCTGGTCGACCTGTCGATCGACCAGGGCGGGTGCATCGAAACGGCCCATGTCACCACCCACACCGACCCGATCTACGAACTCCACGGGGTGGTCCACTACTGCGTCGGCAACGTACCGGGAGCCGTCCCGAACACGTCCACCTACGCCTTGACCAACGCAACGCTGCCGTTCGTCGAAGCCATAGCCAACTCAGGGCTTCTCGAAGCGATCAGGGCGAGCGATCCGCTGATGCAGGGCGTCAACGTCTATGACGGCGCGATCACGAATGCGGGCGTCGCTGAGGCCCACGACCTGCCTTACGCGCGCGTGGACGAGGTCCTCCGCGGGTGACGCGAAGCGCTGCGGCGCAACCACAGTCTCCGAAGCAGGCGGTTCCGCCGGCCCTGGCCGCCGCCGCAAGCGACTTCGAGGACTACCTCCGCATCGAAAGGGGAGCGGCGGTTGCGACCGTCAAGGCCTACCGGCGGGTGGTCCGGGCATACGTCGCGCGGCTGGCCGCAGCCGGGATCAACACGCCCTCGCAGGTGCGGCCGCGCGACGTGACCGACGCCCTGCAGGCGGTGTCAGACTCCGGCGTGGGGGCGTCCACATTGCATCGGGCGCTGGCCGCCATCCGCCACTTCCACCGTTTCTGCCTGCGCGAGAAGCTGGCGCCCTCCAATCCCGCGACCCTGGTGGACGGCCCCCGCAGGGGCCTTGCCCTGCCCAGGGCACTGCCGGCCGAATTCGTGACCGCGCTGATCGAGTCGGCCTCCGGCGGTTCGCCGGCGCAGCTGCGCGACCGGGCGATCCTTGAGCTGCTGTACTCGTCCGGGTTGCGCGTTTCCGAGCTCGTCGGGCTCGATCTGGACGACGTGGACCTGGAAGACCGGATCGTGCGGTGCCTGGGCAAGGGCGGCAAGGAGCGCCTGGTCCCGCTGGGCCGTCCGGCCGCCGAAGCCGTCGCTCGCTGGGTCCGGGAGGGACGTCCGGCGATGGTGCGGCGCGGACGGGGGAGCGCGGCCGTGTTTGTGTCCGCCCGCGGGCAGCGGCTGTCCCGTCAGAGCGCGTGGAAGACGGTGAAGACCCATGCCGCGAAGGTCGACCCCGAGGCCCGGGTCTTCCCCCACGCCCTGCGACACTCGTTCGCCACCCATCTGGTGGCCGGGGGAGCCGATCTGCGCGTCGTCCAGGAAGCTCTGGGTCACGCTAGGCTGTCCACGACCCAGGTCTACACACTCGTCAGCAGGGAGACCCTCAAGGACGTGTACGAGTCCGCACACCCTCGCGGCCGGAGGTCCGGCCCCCGAGCCCGCGCCGAGCGGCCGCCCGCAGACTGACCTCAGCAGGAGAAACACGTGAACCCGGACACAACGCAGGATCTTCGCCGCCGCCTCGAACAGGAGCGGTTGGACCTTCTCCACCAGCTCGAGGAGTACGGCGTGGACCCCGAAACGGGGGCCCCGCGAGAAGTGGAGTTCGAGCACGGGTTCGCCGACAGCGGTCAGTCCACGGCCGAGAAGGCCAACCTGCTGTCTCTGGCGGAGAGCAGCCTCGAGACGCTCCACGAGGTGGACGCGGCCCTCAAGCGGATAGAGGCGGGAACGTTCGGCACGTGTGAGTCGTGCGGAAACCAAATCCCCCCCGAGCGCATGGAGGCCAGGCCGCACGCGCGGCTGTGCATGAGCTGCATGCAGAAGCGCGGGTAGGACGGGGGAGCGGCATCCACACCGCGCGCCGCGTTGTCCTTTTCGTGATCGACGGCCTCGGGGTCGGCGAGCTTCCCGATGCGCCCGCCTACGGGGACCAGGGCTCCAACACTCTGCTGCACGCGGCGCAGCAGGGGCGGCTGAGGGCTCGCAATCTCGACCGGCTTGGCCTCGGCCGCGTCCAGCCGGCCCCCGGACTTGGAGAGGAGCCGTCCGGCGCCTACGGCCGGATGACGGAGGTCTCTGCCGGCAAGGACAGCATGACCGGACACTGGGAACTGGCAGGGATCATCACCCAGACCCCATACGAGACATTCCCCAACGGGTTCGGCTCCGGCGTCCTCCAGGAGCTGTCGCGGTCAATCGGCGTGCCCGTCATCGGCAACGTCGTGTCGCCCGGCATCGAAGCCATGAACCGGTTCGGCGAGGAGTCCTGGCGCACGGGGTCGCCGATCGTCTACACCTCCGCCGACAGCGTGTTCCAGATGGCGGCCCACATAGACCTGGTCCCCGCAGACCTGCTGTACGGGTGGTGCGAGATCGCACGGGTCATCCTCGGCGACCGGGTCGGCAGGGTGATCGCCCGCCCGTTCACCGGGGAGCCGGGTTCGTTCCGGCGCATCGAGACCGGCCGGCGTGACTTCCCGGTCCATCTGCCGCCGGGCTCGCTTCTTCACATCCTGTGCGACGCCGGCATCCCCACCGTCGGTATCGGCAAGGTTTGCGACATGTTCCCCGGCCATCCGTTCGACGCGGTGGAAGGTCCGGGATCAAACGACACGATCGTGCTGGAGGCGACTGAGTGGCTCAAGCGGGAGAGTCGCGGCCTCGTGTTCGCAAACGCAGGCGAGCTGGACTCCAAGTACGCCCACCGCAACGACCCGCAGGGATGGTGCTCGGCCTTTGAGCACCTCGACGACCGGCTGGGGCTGCTGCTTGCGTGCCTGGAGGACGACGACGCGGTGTTCATCACCGGCGACCACGGCAACGACCCGACGACACCGTCCACCGACCACTCCCGGGAGTACGTCCCGATCCTGGCCACGTCCGGGGCCGGCTGGCGCAGAGGCGGCCCACCTGCCGACCTGGGGGTGCGGTCCTCCTTTGCCGACGTCGGGGCGACCATCGCCGAGCTGCTTCTCGGGACCCCCACCTCCCTGCCCGGCGAGTCGTTCTCGTCGCTCGTGCCCTGATCAACTCCTACTGGCGACCTGGGGACGGAGGCTAGGCTCAACCGATGTTCGGCCGGATCTCGCTCATCGAAACCGCCCTCGTCATCAGCGTGCTGCTGATCAGCCTGGTCATCCACGAGTTCGCCCACGCGTGGACGGCGCTGAAGCTCGGGGACCCGACGGCGAAGCTGGCGGGAAGGCTGACGCTCAACCCGATCCGGCATCTGGACCCCGTGGGGTCGGTGATCCTGCCGGCGGCCATGATCCTGTCGGGGGCCGGCTACTTCGGATACGCCCGTCCGGTTCCGGTGAACAGATTCATGCTCCGAGGCGAGGACCGGGGGTTCGCGCTGGTGGCGCTCGCCGGCCCCGCCTCCAACGTCGTCCTCGCGACGCTGGCGGTCCTGGCCATCAGGCTGGTGAACCCCAACCGGGCAGGGGGTCTTGCTCAGTTCCTGTTCGTCTTCATTCAGGTGAACCTGTTCCTGGCGGCGTTTAACCTGGTCCCCATCCCGCCCCTGGACGGATCGCGGCTGCTGCGCGTCGTGCTCCCGTCCGGCGGGGTCCAGTTTTTGGACCGAATCGAGCCCTACGGGTTCGTGATACTTCTCGGTCTCCTGTTCCTGCTGCCGAACCAGTTCTTCAAGCTCGTCAACGCGATCCAGTCGCTTTTGGTCGTCCTTATCCCCGGTTTCGGCTGACCAGGTCGTTGAGCGGGTCGGCTCCGCCGCCTATGCTTCGCCGATGGACGAACCCCTGATCGGGCCCCAACCCGCCGGCTTTCAGGTCTCGCTCGAAGTGTTCGAGGGGCCCTTTCAGCTGCTGCTGGCCCTCATAGGCGAGCGCCGGGTGGACGTCTGCGACGTCCCGATCGCACAGCTCACCGAGGACTATCTCGCCCACCTGTCCCGCATGGAGCACATGGACCTGGAGGTGACGACCGAGTTTTTGGTCGTGGCGGCGACGCTGCTGCAGCTCAAGGCGCGCGCGCTCATCCCGGTGCCGGCGGAGCAGGCTCAGATTCGAGTGGACGACGACGCGGAGCGGGACCTGCTCATCGCACGGCTTCTGGAGATCAGGACCTTCCAGGGTGCGGGAGAGGTTCTGCGGGACCTGCTGGCTCACGGCGACCGCCGCCACCCGGCGGCCCCCGCGCCGGACGACCCGTCCCTGCGCCAGCTCCCGGTCCTGTCCGGGATGCAGGCGGCGGACCTGGCCCGGACGCTGGTGGGGATCATCCGCGACGCCGTCCGCGAGGTGGACGTGTCACTTTTGGTGTCCGACGAGGTGTCGGCTCAGCAGGCAGCAGCGGAGCTGGAGGCGAGGCTCGAGCGGGGGCCATTCACCTTCGCCGACGTCGCGCGCGGCCGCAGCCTCGCCTGGGCGGTGGCGCTGTTTCTGGCCATGCTGGAACTCGGGATGCGCGGCGAGGTCGTCCTCGGCCAGCAGGACAGGCTGGGCGACATCGAGATCAGGCCGGTGGCGGCGTGAACGGCGCCGGCTCCAACGGCGGCATCGCAGCCGTGGGCCCGGGACTGGTCGAGGCCATCCTGTTTGCGGCGGGGGAGCCGGTCCGGCCGGTGGACATCGCGGCCGCATTCGGGGTGGACGTCCAAGTGGTGCTCGACGCGGTCGACGAGCTTCGCCGGTCCTACGAGTGCGGCCCCCGGGGCCTTGAGGTGCGGGCGGTGGGCGACGCGCTGCGCGTCTACACCCGGGCGGAGCTGGCGGAGCCGGTCGGCCATTTCGCCAACAGGTCCCGCGTCGGACGGCTGTCCAAGGCCGCGCTCGAGACCCTTTCCATCGTCGCGTACCGGCAGCCCGTCACCCGCGGAGAGCTCGCCCGGATCAGGGGCGTCAACGTGGACTCCGCACTGCGCACCCTCCAGGAAAGGGGGCTGGTCGACGAGGTCGGACGCGACCCCGGTCCTGGCCGTCCCCCCGTGTACGGCACGACCCCGTTGTTCCTCGAGAAGATCGGCCTGTCATCGCTGGCCGACCTTCCGCCGCTCGCGTCGTTCGCGCCCGATCCGTCCGTGGCCGCCGATATCGAGAAGGCGCTCGCTCCGCGTCCGCTGGACTTCGCGGCGCGTCTGGACCTCGACGGGGGAGACGAATCGGACCCCCGGTGATGTCCGGGGCCTCAGCGGGGGAGCGGCTTCAGAAGGTCCTGGCCCAGGCGGGCCTGGGCTCCCGCCGCCACTGCGAGCAGCTCATCGCCGAAGGCCGCGTCCGCGTCAACGGGCGCCCGGCCGAGCTGGGGGCCAGGGCCGACCCGCTCACCGACCTCGTCGAGGTCGACGGAGTCCCCGTCGCAGTGTCGCCGAAGATAGTCCACTACGCGCTGCACAAGCCGGCCGGCTGCCTGACCACCGCGAGCGACCCCCAAGGGCGTCCGACGATCATGCCGCTGCTCCCGTCCGAACCGCGCGTGTTCGCGGTCGGAAGGCTGGACATGGACACCTCCGGGCTGCTGCTGGTCACCAACGACGGCGACTTCGCACAGAAGGTGTCCCACCCGCGGTTCGGGGTGCCGAAGACGTACCTGGCCGAGGTCTCCGGACACGCCGGGTCCGGCCACGTCGCGAAGCTGCGGGCGGGAGTCGAGCTCGAAGACGGCAGGGCGACGGCGGAGCGCGTCCGCTTGTCCGGCATCAAAGGCGGTCACAGCCTCGTGGAGCTCACGGTGCGGGAGGGACGAAACCGCCTGGTCCGCCGTCTGCTGGAAGCAGTGGGCCTGCCGGTGGTGTCGCTGGTGAGGACGTCCATCGGGCCGTGCCGGCTCGGCCGCCTCAAGGCCGGCACCTACAGGCCTCTGTCGGCGGCGGAGGTACACGAGCTGCTGTCGTCGGCGCCGGCGTCCGTAGACTGACCCGATGCCCCGGCTGTACGCGGTTCGCGGCGCCACGTCCCTGGACGAGGACAGCAGAGCGCAGGTCCTGTCCCGGACCCAGGAGCTTCTGTCCGAGCTGATGTCCTCCAACGGGATCCGGCCGCCCGACCTGGTCAGCATCCTTTTCACCGCGACCGGCGACCTGCACTCCGAGTTCCCGGCCGCAGCGGCCAGGGTGATGGGCTTGGACGGAGTCCCGCTGCTGTGC
>DATLNZ010000019.1 GCA_035536535.1 Actinomycetota bacterium
GTGGCGTCCACCAGGTCGTTGGGGTAGCCCAGCACCCTCGCCAAAACGTTGGTGCCGCCTCCCGGCAGCACCCCGAGGCACACATCGGACCCCGCGCCGGAGGCCATGAGCCCGTTGACCGCCTCGTTGACCGTGCCGTCGCCCCCGAGCGTGATCACGGCCTCGGCCCCCGAGCGGACCGCTTCGCGCGCGATGTCGGCGGCGTGGCCGCGGCGCTCAGTGGACACGCGTTCGAGCTTGAACGTCGCCTCCAGCGCCCGCTCGACGACCCGTCGCCGGGCTTCGGTCACCTTGTGGGCGACGGGGTTTTCGATCAGGACGGCCCTCACCGGGCCACCCTAAGCCAAGCGGCGGGGCGTCAGCCCGTCCGGCGGCTCTGGACCTCCTCCAGCGACTTCTGGAGCGCCTCCATCAGGTCGGCCACCGGAGCCTCCTCGTCGTGGGCGACGGGGGCGACGATCTCCTGTCCGGCGATTTTGCGCTCGACGGCGGACAGCAGCGCCTCGCGGTAGGTGTCCTTGAAGTCGCCGGGCTTGAAGTCCTCGGTGAGGCTCTCGATGAGCGTGTGCGCCATCGCAAGCTCCTGGTCGCGCACGTTTGACTCCCGGTCCAGCTCCGGGAAAGCGGGCTCACGGATCTCGTCCGGCCAGTACATCGTCTCCAGGACGATCGCCTTGCCGTTGACGCGCAGGGTGCCGAGGCGTTCCTTGTCCCGCATGGCGACCTTGGCCAGCGCGACCCGGTCGGTCTCCTGCAGCGCCCGGCGAAGCAGCGCGTAGGCCTTGACCCCCAGGTCCTCGGGGGCCAGGTAGTAGGACCTGTTGTAGAAGATGGGGTCGATCTGGTCGGTCGGCACGAAGTTGACGACTTCGATGGTGCGGCTGGTGGGGACCTCTACCGCGTCCAGCTCGTCGTCGGTGAAGGTGACGTAGCTTCCCTTCTCGTACTCGTAGGCCCGGATCATGTCGTCTTTGGTCAGGTTGTCCTTGCCGCATTCCGTGCAGGTGCGGTTGAACCGGACGCGGCCCTTGTCCTCGGCGTGGAGCATGTTGAAGCGCAGGGTCTTCTCTTCGGTCGCGCCGTAGACGCGGATGGGGATGGAGATCAGTCCGAAGCTGATCGCACCCTTCCAGATCGCCTGCATCAGGCGCGCCGCATCAGCTGCGGGCGGATTCGACGTCCGGGAACTGCGGGATGATGCGGTCGAGGCCGGACACCTGAAGCACGCGCTGGACGGCGCCCTTGGCCCCCGCGATCTTGAACGCCCCGCCGGACTCCCTCATGCGCTTCAAGGCGCCGACGAGGACGCCGAGGCCGGTTGAGTCCATGAACTCCAGGCCCCCGAGGTCGACGATCAGCTCTTCGACGTCCGGGCCCTTCATGCCCGACAGCGTCTCCTGAAGCTGGGGGGCCGTGGCCAGGTCGCACTCACCGGACAACGTGACCACGCGGGTGCTGTCGTGTTCCTGGACGGAGATCTGCAAGAGCATGCGTTACCCCTTCACGATTTCCCGGACGACCGCTGGCAGGATACCGCCTTCACGGTAATACCTGACGTCGGTGCGGGTGTCGAGACGGACCAGGGCGTCAAAGGAGTTCTCCGACCCGTCGGCGTTTCGCGCGACCACTCGCATCTTGGACCGCGGTTCCAGCTGGGCCAGGCCGAGCAGGTCGAACGTCTCCGTGCCGTCGATCCCAAGCTCCTCCGCGGGGGCGGGCAGCTCGAGCGGCAGGACCCCCATCTGCACGAGGTTCGCCCTGTGGATCCGCTCGTAGCTCTCGGCCAGCACGGCTCGTACCCCGAGCAGCAGCGTCCCCTTCGCCGCCCAGTCGCGGCTGGACCCGGCGCCGTACTCCTTGCCGGCGATAACGAGCAGAGGAGTGCCCTCCGACCGGTAGCGTTCCGCCGCCTCGAAGATCGTCGTCTGCTCGCCCGAAGGAAGGTGCAGCGTGTATCCGCCCTCGGTCCCGGCCACCAGCTTGTTGCGCAGCCGGATGTTGCCGAAGGTCCCGCGGACCATTACCTCGTGGTTGCCCCGGCGGGCACCGTAGGAGTGCAGCTGGTCGCGCGACACGCCCCGCTCTGCCAGCCAGTGCCCCGCCGGCGAGGAGGCCGGGATCTGCCCCGCGGGCGAGATGTGGTCGGTGGTCACGGTATCGCCGAGAAAAGCGAGGACCCGCGCCCCCGAGATGTCGGTCACTGCCGGAGGCTCCACCGTCGTCTCCTTGAGGAACGGCGGCTCGGCTATGTAGGTGGAGCCCTCTTCCCACTCGAACAGGCTGCCCGCCGGGATTGGCAGCGCATTCCACCTGTCGTCGCCGGTGAAGATCTGCCCGTAACGGGTCCGGAACTCGACTGGATCTATGGCCTTGACCACGGTCTCGGCCACGTCGGCGCTGGTGGGCCAGATGTCGCGCAGGTACACGGCCCTGCCGTCGGGTCCATGACCCAGCGGGTCGGACGTGACGTCGATGTCCACGGTTCCGGCCAGGGCGTACGCGACGACCAGCGGGGGCGAGGCGAGAAACGACATCCGAACCTGCGGGTGGATGCGCCCTTCGAAGTTGCGGTTGCCGGACAGCACGGCGGCGCACGCCAGGTCGGCTTCCTCTATCGCCTCGGCGACGGCCGGCGGGAGGGGCCCGGAGTTGCCGATGCACGTCGTGCAGCCGAAGCCGACCAGGTAGAAGCCCAGTCTCTCCAGAGGTTCCTCCAGCCCGGCGCGACGCAGGTAGTCCACGACGACGGGGGAGCCGGGGGCCAGGCTGGTCTTGACGGTCGGTTTGACGGTGAGTCCCTTGGCCACGGCGTTGCGCGCGAGCAGTCCCGCCGCCACCATCACGGACGGATTGGACGTGTTGGTGCAGCTGGTGATGGCGGCAATGACCACCGAGCCGTCCGACAGGTTGTGGTCCGTCCCCTCCACGGACACGCAGACCCGGGCCGGGGCCTCCATCACCGCAGTGGCGCCGATGTCCGGCCGCCTGGTGCGGCGCAGTTCGTTGAGGGCGCCCTGGAAGGTGTCGCGCAGGTCCGGTAGGTGGACCAGGTCCTGCGGGCGCCGGGGCCCGGCCACCGACGGCATCAGGGAGCCGAGGTCAAAGGAGATGGTCTCGTCGTAGGACGGGTCCGGTGAGCTCGAGTCGCGGAACAGGCCCTGCGCCTTCGTGTAGGCCTCCACGAGCTCCACGCCGGCCGGGTCGCGTCCCGTGGCGCGCAGGTAGGCCAGCGTCTGGTCGTCCACCGGGAACACGCCTTCGGTGGCGCCGTACTCAGGGGACATGTTCGAGATCGTGGCGCGGTCCGGCACGGTGAGGGAGGCCAGTCCTTCGCCGTAGAACTCGACGAACTTGCCCACGACGCCGTGCCGGCGCAGGAGCTCGGTCAGCGCGAGCACCAGGTCGGTGGCCGTAGCTCCCTCCGGCATGGCGCCGGTGAGGCGCACGCCCACGATCGTCGGCACGACCATTCCCACCGGCTCGCCGACAAGGGCCGCCTCGGCCTCGATGCCGCCCACGCCCCACCCCAGGACCCCGAGGCCGCCGATCATCGTGGTGTGGGAGTCGGTTCCCACGAGCGTGTCGGGGTACGCGACGGTCTGGCCGTCCTGCTGCGAGGTGACGACCACGCGGGCCAGGTACTCGAGGTTGACCTGGTGGACGATCCCGGCCCCCGGGGGCACGACGGAGAAGTTGTCGAAGGCCTGCTGGG
>DATLNZ010000020.1 GCA_035536535.1 Actinomycetota bacterium
AGGAGTCGATCCACCGGAACTTGGACGAGAAAAGGGGGGGTTCGCGGAGGAGCAACTCGGCCGGTTATCGGGATGCATCCAGGCGGCAGGGATTTCACGGTGGCAGCGACTGCTTGGCTCCTAACCTCTTGCGGAAACGGAGATGTGGTACTCAGGGTGGTGTCCGACGGTAGTTGAATGGCAGCGTAGGCGAGGCTAACATGGCTGTCCAGGACCAGTTGCATCAATCTTTCTTGATCCAGGACGACCCATGCCCACGGACGACCTCGCGCGGCATTGCTGCCACAACCCTGACTGCCCTGAACACGGCCGCCGCGGCGCCGGCAACCTCTCCGTCTGCGGCCACTACGGCAAGAATCACCACCGCCTCTTGTACTGCAAGGCCTGCAAGGCCCGGTTCTCCGAGTTCAAGGGGACGCCCTTCTTCAACGCCAAACTCCCCTACGCCAAGGTCCTGGGGGTCCTGGAGCACCTCGACGACGGCTGCGGGACCCGACAGACCGCCCGACTGGTGGGGGTCTGCAAGGACACCGTCACCCGGCTGGCACTCCTGGCCGGTCAGCACGCCAAGGATACCCACGACGAGGTTGTGGCTTTTTCCCCCGGCGACGCGCGAGGTCCAGTTCGACGAGAAGTGGGCGTTCGTGGGCCAGAAGCAGAAGAACTGCAACGTCAACGACCCCGACGATGACCACTGCGGTGACTATTGGGATTTCGTGGCCTACGACCCCGAGCACCGGCTGGTCCTGATCGTGGTCCCGGGGGCGCGGTCGCTCGAGAACGCCGAGATCACCGTCGAGGAGACGAAGGCACGGCTGGGGGATGAGCCCCCGTTGATGACCAGCGACGAGTTGGCCGCGTACGCGACCGCGATCGAGACCACGTTCGGCGTGCCCGCCCCGCCCCCGGAGCGGCGTGGTCCCGGTCGGCCGCGGGTGGCCCCCGAACTCCGCCTGCCCGCGGGCGTCTGCTACGCGACGGTGCACAAGCACCGCGAGAACGGCCGCGTCGTCGCCGTGGGACAGGAGCAGGTCTTCGGGACGTCAGAGGATCTGGAGGAGGCGCTGGGCGCGTCGACGGTCAGTAGGAAGGTGAACACGTCGTTCTTGGAGCGTCAGCACGCGACCGACCGGGGCCGCAACGCGCGGAAATCGCGGAAGACGTACCGGTTCAGCAAGGATTGGCAGGTCCACGAGGCGGTCACGTACCTGACGATGTACAGCTACAACTTCTGCTGGTGCGTGCGGACGCTCCGGGTCAAGGACGAGGAGGGGCGTTGGCGGGCGCGGACGCCGGCCATGGCGGCGGGGCTGACCGATCACGTATGGACCTTGCGGGAATGGTTGATGCGTCCCGCCGTTCAATCACCGTAGGACACCACCCGATCTGGGCACCCGCGAGTTCCGGTACGTCTCCGCCGGGCACCCCGGGTTGGTCCACGTGTCACCGGGCGCGCCTCCGACGCTCCTCCAGACTTCGGGCCTGCCGATCGGCGTGGGCGAAGGCGGTTAGGCGATCGGCAGGACTTAAGTTACCTTCGATTCTTTGGGCATCGGCCTGATGATGATGTCGTATTTCGGCAGGGTCGCCGAACGCTCCAGCCGGGCCTCGTACGGCCTCATCTCCTTGGCGGTCAGGCGCACCCCGTCGGGATACATCCCGTCCAGCCGCCTCACCGTCGCATGACGACCCTTCCAGGTCATCCGCAGGGCGCATTGCAGGACCACCTTCAGCCGATCCAGCAACACCCCATTCCACTTCCTCTCCAACGCCGACCAGCATCGCTCGATCGGGTTGTATTTGCTGTGATAGGGCGGATAGTACACCAACCGCACCTCCAGCCCCGACCAGTCCACGAACTCCACCATCCGCCTCAGGAACTGCGTCCGACGCCCCGAGTTCTTCGGCCCGTTGTCCAGGTAGATCACCAGGCGCTTGACGTGCCCCAGGCCGGCGCCGGCCTGGGGCCACCACAACGGCAACGCGTCGGCCCCGGCGTCGCGGGGCTCGCGCGAGCCGAAGATCAGCCTCAACGCCCCGGTCGCCACCATCAGGATGCCGAAGGGGGTCAACTTCTCCTTGGCCGGCGGGTCGTGGTCCCAGCCCTCGGCCACCTCACCGTCGGAGCCGGTCCGGGTTTTTCCCCCCGCGGACATACTCGCCCAGGGCCACCTTGGCCTTGGTGTCCATCGAGATCTCCAGCGTCGCGGGATCGGCGCGGGCCTGCTCACGCACCGCCACGACGTCGGCGAAGATCGCGTCGGTCTGTTCGGTCTTCTTCAGCGGCTTCCCCTTCCTGATCCGCTTGAGGCGGTAGTTCATCCGGTTGAGGATATCCCGCATCGTCCGCTCGGCCGGCAGGTCGGCCTCGGCATGCCCCCTGGCGATCAGGGCGGTGCGGACCTCGGCGGCCGACAGGTGGGTGTACCGGCGCGCCGACTTGAGCGACGGGTCGGCGTAGGAACGGGGCTCGGCGATGGCGCGGATGTCGGCGG